>NZ_JBJZON010000010.1:0-193525 GCF_047200735.1 Pseudonocardia oceanicola | reverse complement strand
GACCTGAGCAGCGCGGTCGACGTCGCGGTCGCGCAGCACCGCGATCACCGGGTAGCCGCCGGTCACGGGGTGGTCGGCGAGGAAGACGACGGGTTCGCCGCCCGGCGGCAGCTGGATCGCTCCCCGGGCCAGGCCCTCGCTGGGCAGCGAGCCGGCGCCCTCGGCGACCTCGAGGACCGCGCCCTCGAGCCGCATCCCGACGCGGTCGGTGCGGCCGGAGGCGACCCACCGCGCGGTGGCCAGCGCGCCGGGCTCGACGGCGTGCTCGGCGTGCGGGCCGCCGACCGCGCGCAGCGTGACGGGTCCCGCGGCCGGCGGTGCGACGGGCGCGAAGTCGATCACGGGATAGGCCCGCGGTTCCGGGCCGACCGGCAGCTCGGCGCCCTTGTCCAGCGGCTCGGGCCCGATGCCGGAGAGCACGTCCGTGCTGCGCGAGCCGAGCACGGGCGGCACCGCGATCCCGCCGCGCACGCAGAGGTAGGTGCGCAGGCCGCACGGGGGCGGGCCGAGCCGCAGCTCCTGGCCGCGCCGGAGCCGGACGAGCGCGTGGTGGGCGACCGGCCGGCCGTCGACGGTCGCGGGGGCCGGGGCGCCGGTCAGGGCGATCAGCAGGTCCCGGGCAGCCCGGGCCGCGAACCCGCCGAGCAGGATCTCGATCCCGGCGGCGCCCTCGTCGTCGTTGGCCACCAGGCGGTTTCCCAGGCACAGCGACGCCCGGTCGGCGGCGCCGGACCGGCCGACGCCGATCGCGGCCAGCCCCGGCCGACCCAGGTCCTGGACCAGGGCCTGCGGGCCGGCGTCGAGGACCTCGATCACGGAACCTCCACGAACCGGACCTCCGCACCCGGCTGCAGGAGCGCGGGCGGGTCGCGGTCGAGGTCCCACAGCGGCGCCTCGGTGCGACCGATCAGCTGCCACCCGCCGGGCGACGACCGCGGGTAGACCCCGCTGAACTCCCCGGCCAGACCCACCGAGCCGGTCGGGACCTTCGTGCGCGCCTCCTCGCGGCGCGACACCTGCAGCCGGGGGTCGCCGCCGGAGAGGTAGGCGAAGCCGGGCGCGAACCCGCCGAAGGCCACCCGCCACGGCGTACCGGTGTGCGCGGCGACGATCCCGGCCCGGTCCAGGCCGGTCAGCCGGGCGACGTCGTCGAGGTCCGGGCCGTCGTAGACCACCGGGATCTCGACGGTGCCGGCCGGCGCACCCTCCTGCGCGGGCCGGACCTCGAGTGTGTCGAGGGCCGCCCGCAGCCGCCCGAGGTCGGCGCCGGGCCGCGCGACGAGCAGCACGGTCCGCGCCGCCGGGACGACGTCGAGCACCTCGGGCAGCTCGGCGGCCCGGCAGGCGTCGGCGAGGGCCACCACCTGCGCGATCTCCCCCTCGGGCTCGAGGAGCAGCGCGGCGTCGCCGTAGGACAGGACCCTCACACGAACCCCTTCAGCTCCACACCGGCCTTCTCCAGACCCGTGCGCACGGCGGTGGCCATCGCCACCGCTCCCGGGGAGTCGCCGTGCACACAGGCGGACTCGGCCGAGACCCGCACGCGGGAGCCGTCGACGGCCCGGACCACACCCTCGTCGAGCATCCGCAGCACGCGCGCGGTGACCTCCTCCGGGTCGTGCAGGATCGCGCCCCGCTCGCGGCGGGAGACCAGCGCGCCCTCGGGCGTGTAGCCCCGGTCCACGAAGAACTCCGGCACCCCGCGCAGTCCCGCCTCCTCCGCCGCGCGCAGCAGCTCCGAGCCGGGCAGGCCGAGGACCGGCAGCGAGGCGTCGTACTCGGCGACGGCCTCGACGACGGCCCGGGCCTGTTCCCGGTGGTGCACCGTGGCGTTGTAGAGGGCCCCGTGCGGCTTGACGTACCGGACGGTCGTGCCGGCCACCCGGCACATCGCCTCCAGCCCGCCGAGCTGGAAGAGCACGTCCGCGACCAGCTCGGCGGCCGGCACGTCCATGAAGCGGCGGCCGAAGCCCGCGAGGTCGTTGTAGGCGACCTGCGCACCCACGACCACGCCCTGGGCGGCGGCCGAGGCCACGGTGCGCCGCAGCGTCGCCGGGTCGCCGGCGTGGAACCCGCAGGCGACGTTCGCGCTGGTCACGACGCCGAGCATGGCCTCGTCGTCGCCCAGCTCCCAGCGGCCGAAGGACTCGCCGAGGTCGGAGTTCAGGTCGAACGCGGTCATGACGCACCTCCGCACGCCGGACGGATCATGCGAACAGGTTGCCCACCGCGGTGAGCGAGGACCAGCCGAGGTAGAGCGCGATCAGCCAGGCGAGCACGCCGATGCCGAGCAGCCAGCGCGGGTAGCGGTAGCCGCCGAGCAGGTCCCGCCGCCGCCACGCCACCCACAGCACCACCGTGAACCCGATCGGCAGGATCAGGCCGTTGAACGCGCCGGCGAAGACCAGCAGCGTCACGGGCGCGGCCCCGATCAGCAGGAAGGCCAGCGCGCTGAGGGCGATGAAGCCGACGGTGAGCAGGGTGCGCGTGCGCGGCCGGGTCCGCTCCGTGGTGAGGAACGAGACCGAGGTGTACGCGGCGCCGATCACCGAGGTGATGGCCGCGGCCCACAGGATCACGCCGAACAGCCGCAGGCCGACCTGCCCGGCGGCCGCCTGGAAGGCGCTCGCCGCGGGATTGTCCTGGGCCAGCGTGACGCCGCCCGCGACCACGCCCAGGATCGCCAGGAACAGCACGACCCGCATGACGCCGGTGACGATGATGCCGAGCACGGAGCTGCGCGTGATCGGCTTGACGTTCTCCGGCCCGGTCAGCCCGGACTCCAGCATCCGGTGCGCACCGGCGTAGGTGATGTAGCCGCCGACGGTGCCGCCGATGAGCGTGGTGATGGCCAGGAAGTTCACGGTGTCCGGCAGCACGAAGCTGCGCAGGGCCTCGCCGACCGGCGGCCGCGAGACGACGGCGACGAAGGTCGTCATCCCGATCATCAGGACGCCCAGCACGACCACGATGCGGTCGAGCGCGACCCCGGCCCGTTTGCTCAGGAAGATCGCGATCGCGATCAGCGCCGAGATCGCGCCGCCGATCTTCGCGTCGAGGCCGAGCATGGCGTCCAGGCCGAGGCCCGTGCCGCCCACGTTGCCGATGTTGAAGACGAACCCGCCGAGCAGCACCAGCGCGGCGAGCACCCACCCGACCCCCGGCGCCACCCGGTTGCCCAGGTCCTGGGCTCGCCGGCCGGACACGCCGACGACCCGCCAGACGTTCAGCTGCACGGCCACGTCGATGAGGATCGACACGAGGATCGCGAACGCGAAGGCCGCGCCGAGCTGGACGGTGAAGGTCGTGGTCTGGGTGATGAAGCCGGGGCCGATGGCGCTGGTCGCCATGAGGAACATCGCGCCGAGCAGCGCGCCGCGGCCGCCCTTCGCGACGGCCGTCGCCGGACCGGCCGGCGTCGACCGGCCCGCGCCGGAGCCGCCGCGACCGCCGGGCCCCGCCTCCGCGCTCACGGCTTCCCCGCCCACCGCTCTGCCCCGCGCCGCCGGATCGCCGCCGCTGCCCTGCGCCTTGCCGCCGTTCGCGCTCACGTGCCCTCCCGCCGGACCATGGCCGGGCCCACACCCGGCCCTTCGGGTGGCGAGCGTAAGGATTGCTCAACAATTCAGCAAGAGGAAGCCGAGATGCGGAACCACGATGGTCACGTACGCTCTGCCCGTGACGATCGCGGATCCCACCGGCGCCGCTCTCGCGTCGCTCGCCGGGGCGCGGGCCCTCGTCGCCCGCACCTCGACGGCCGAACGCGTGGCCGACGCCGTGCGGAACGAGGTGGTCGAGGGCCGGTTGCGCCCTGGAGGCCGGTTACCCGAGCAGGCGCTCTCCCATGCGCTCGGCGTCTCCCGCAACACCGTGCGCGAGGCGCTGTCCCAGCTGGCCGCCGAGCGGGTGCTGGTCCGGGAGCCGAACCGCGGTGTGTTCGTCGCCGTTCCCGACGCCGACACGGTCCGGGACGTCTACCGCGCGCGGCGGCTCATCGAGCCCGGCGCCGTCCGGGAGGGCGAGCGTGCGGCCGACCCGGTGGCCGTCGGACGGCTGCGGGAGGCGGTGCAGGAGGGCCGCGAGGCCGCCGCGCGCGACGACTGGCCCGGGGTCGCCGGCGCCAACCAGCACTTCCACCGCGCACTCGTCGGGCTGGCCGGGAGCGCCCGGCTGGACCAGCAGATGGCCCTGCTCCTCGCGGAGATGCGGCTGGTCTTCCACCGCATGGCCTCGGTCCGCGAGTTCCACGAGCCCTACCTCGACGGCAACGACGCCATCACCCGCCTCGTCGAGTCCGGCGAGCGGGAGCGGGCCGCCGAGGAGGTCGCGGGCTACCTGCGCACCGCCGAGGCGCAGATCCTGGCGGCCTTCGCCGACCTCTGACGGCTCCCGCTCCGCGGACCCCGACGGCGACCGGGTCGACGTGGCCCCACCCGCCCGGCCGCCTAACGGATCGCGAGATCGGGTCGACCTCCCCGCACATCGACGCGAGGAGGCCGCCGTGCGCCGCCTGACCCTGCTCCTGCTCAGCTCAGCGCGATCAGGACCGCGGCGGCGGTGGCGACGGCCAGCCCGGTCGTCTGGGCGCGGGTCAGGCGCTCGCCGAGGGCGGCGACGCCGACCACGGCCGGCACGAGCGGGTAGAGCGAGGACAGCACCACCGCCACGGTCACGAACTCGCTCTGCACCGCGGCCAGGTAGGCGGCCAGCGCGACCGCGGCGAGCACACCGGCCCCGCCCGCCGCCGCGACCCGGACCGGACGCCGCCGCCCGGCGCGGGCGCCCTCCGAGCCCGTGCCCCGCACGGGCCGGGCGCGCATCAGCGTGCAGGCCAGGACCCCGACCGCGAGGAGCGCGGCGGCGCGGCCCCCGAGGACGGGCCACAGGCCCGAACCCGGTCCGGCCCGGGCCAGCGCGAGGTACTGGACCGCGATCCCCGCCCCGGCGACGAGCCCGTCACCGACCGAGCCGCGCGTCGGCCCGGTCCCGTCCGACGAACCCCGCGACGAACCGCCGGAGACCAGCCAGAGCGCCGGCAGCGCCAGTGCGACACCGAGCCACGTCGGCCAGGCCGGGCGCTCGCCGAGCACGGTCGCCCCGACCAGGACGGGCAGCGCGACCCCGCCGACCGCGCTCACCGGGACCACGACCGACATCGCCCCGCGGCCCATGCCGCGGAACAGGAACGCCATGCCCAGACCGGTCCCGAGCCCGGACAGCCCGCCCCACAGGACGTCGCGGACCGAGGGCGGCGCGGGCGTGAGCAGCGGCGCCACGACCGCCAGGGCGAGCAACCCGCCCAGCTGGCCGAGGAAGGCCACGTGCACGGCCCGCACCCGCCGGGCGACGATCCCCCCGACGACGTCGGAGAGCCCGTAGCTCAGCGCCGACACCAGGGCGAGCGCGGCACCCACCGGTCACCGCCCCCGATCCCGCTCGGCCTGCCCCACCGGGCACGCCGCGCCGTCCGTGCAGCAGGCGCGGTCGCAGAGCCGACACAGCACCTCGGAGCTGCCGACCTCGGCGTAGAGCCGGGTCAGGAGCCCTTCGAGGAGACGGGTGAGGACGCGGCGGTCGTGGGCGTCGAGATCGGCCAGGACCTGCTCGGTACCCGCTGCGCGGGTGTCGAGGACCTCCCGGACCGTGCGCTCCCCGTCCGGGGTCAGCGCGACCGGGACGGTCCGGCCCTCGCCGGCCCCGCGCCGGGCGAGGCCCGCGGCCTCGAGGGAGGACACCATGCGGGCGGTGGCCGGTTGCGAGAGCCCCACGCGCCGGCCGAGCTCCGTGACGCTCACCCCCGGCGAGTGGGCCAGCACGACCAGCGCGGCCGCACCGCTCACGCTCACCCCGGCCGCCTCCCGCACCCGGGCCAGCATCAGGTCCGACAGCGCCAGTGCGGCGGCACCGAGCAGGTTCCCCAGGCGCGACTCATGCATGAGTTATGCATTCCCGCGCGCCCGGGGTCCGCAAACCCTCGTCATCGCCCGCCCGCCGCCGGCAGGCCGGTGATCGAGCTCGTTGCCGGTCGGTCGCCGACCGCGTCGTCCTGGTCACCGGAGCCGCGAGCGGGATGGGGCGGGCGACCGCCCACCTGCTCGCCGACGAGGGCGCGGCGGTCGGGATCGTCGACCGCGACACCGGGCGGCCGCTCGCCCGCTCGTCGACGAACCTGAGAACGGGCACCGCACGTCCGGCCCATCCCGCTGCTCCCGCCGGAGCAACCCGCGGCCGCTCGCCTCCCCGCGGGCGCGGATCGGCGGTGCGGAGGCAACCTCCCCTCAGGCTCGCGCGTCCTCCCCTCGTCCCGGCCCTACCGTCTCCGCCGACACGAGAGGAGACGCCCATGGGCCGCACGCACCTGATCCTGGCCGGCCTGGCCGCCGGGGTCCTCACCCTGAGCGCCTGCGGTTCCGGGGCGCAGGACGAGCAGGTCGTCCCGCAGGCACAGACCCGGATGCAGGGCCACGACATGTCGTCCGAGCACGGCCCGTCGACGCAGGGCGGCGACATGGCCGGCATGCACCACGGCGACGGCGGCGTCGAGCTGTGGGCGGTGCAGAGCGCGCCGCTCGGCACGATCGTCACCGACGCGGCGGGGCACGTGCTGCACCGCTACGACGGGGACTCGGCCGCCCCCTCGACGACGACCTGCACCGAGGACTGCGCCGCGGAGTGGCCGCCGGTCCTCCTGCCCGACGGCGAGCAGCCCGAGCTGCTGGGCGTCGACGCGAGCAAGGTCGGCACCGTCACGCGCACGGACGGCACGAAGCAGGTCACGCTCGCGGGCTGGCCGCTCTACCGCTACGCGGGCGACGACGGCAGCCTCACCACCACCGCGGGCCAGGGCACCGGCGGCGCCTGGTTCGCCGTGACGCCCGACGGGTCCAAGGCCGTCACCCCGTAGCGGGGACCGAGAGCACGTAGTCGCCCAGCTCCTCGTCGCGCTCCATCTCCACGAGACCGCGGGCGCGCGCGGCGCGGACGAAGGTCAGGAACCCGGTGAAGCCGTAGCGCTTCTCGCTGAAGTCCGGCCGGCGCTTGCGCAGCTGGTTCTTCAGGCCGGACAGCTGGGGGCGCCCCAGCTCGCGGACGACGTCGACGAGCAGGCCGAACGTGTCGTCGTCCGGCCGGGGCTCCGGGAAGGTCACCGACGGGTCGCCCTGGGCCGAGCCCTCGCCGAGTTCGACCACGCCCTGCTCCTGCAGGTGGCGGAGCAGCTCGCCGAAGCCGCGGAAGCCCCAGTCTCCCTCGTCGAAGGTGGGGTCCTTGCGCAGGATCGCCCGCTTGAGCCGGGAGGCCAGGACGGGGCCGTCGGTGTGCCGCTGCAGCCCGGCGAGGGTGCTGGCCACGAGCTTGCCGACGTCCTCCTGCTCGCGCTCCTCGGCGGCGGACCCGGCGTCGACCTCCCCGGCGTCGACCTCCCCGGCGTCGATCTCGTGCGGGACGGGCTCGGGTGCCGGCACCGGATCAGGGGCGGTGACGACGACCCGGCTCCTCGCCCGACGGGGCCGGGGCCGGGGCTCGACGCCGGGCAGCCGGTCGTAGAACAGGAACTCGTCGCAGGCCGGGGGCAGCAGCCGCGAGGTCGACGACTCCACCCCGATCCCGATCACCCGCTTGTCCAGCTCGCGGAGCTTGTGAACCAGCGGGGTGAAGTCCGAGTCGCCGGTGCCGATGGCGAACGTGGTGATGAACCCGCGCTCGTAGGCGAGCTCGATCGCGTCGACGGCGAGCTTGATGTCCGCGGCGTTCTTGCGCGCCACCCCGAGCCGCTGCGGGATCTCGATCAACTCCACCTGCTGCCGGGCCAGCAGCCTGCGGTCCTCGTCGAAGGCCGACCAGTCCGCGTACGCCCGGCGGGCGACGACGCGGCCCCGCTCGGCCAGCGCGTCGGCCACCGGGCCGAGGTCGAAGGGCGCCACACCCAGACCGTCCCGCGCGCCGATCGCGAGGTTCTCGTAGTCGAGGAACAGCGCGATCCGCTCGTCGTCGTTCTCCACCGGGCGCAGCGTAGTGCGGCGACCGCACCGGCGACGGAGGTCACCGCGCGCAGTGACCGACTGCTGCGTCGGTCAGTCCGGCGCGGTCCGCCTCCACCAGAAGACCGCGGCGCCGGTGAGCGCGGCGCCCACCCCGAGCACCCCGCCCGCGATCTTCCCGGCGTGCCGGGCCTGCTCGACCATCCGGGCCCGCAGTGCCTGCACCCCGTAGTCCAGCCTGGCCAGGCTCTCGCGGAGCTCCGTGCGAGCCCGGGCGAGCTCGTCGTCCCGGCCGTCCTGCTGCGCCTCCAGCTGCTCGCGGATCTCCTCCCGGAGCCGGGCGGAGGAGAGCACTGTGCCGTCCACGACCGGTCGCCGGTCGGTGACGACCAGCTGGTACGTCCTGCCCACGGTGCCTCGCTCCCCTCGGCCTGTGCCGATCTCTGCTCAGGCGAACACGCGCGCCAGGTACCCGCCGACCCCGGCGACGTCGGCCGCCGGGCCGCGGTGGCCCAGGTACCCGTCCGGACGGACGACGAACGCCTCCCCGTCCGTGGCGCGGAGGTGCGCGCGGACCTCCCGGTCGCCGTCGTGCAGCACCGGTGTGCGCAGTGGCGGGGCCTCGACGCCGGGAGCGAGCACCGCCACGGCACGCATCCGGCCATGGGCCAGTTCCGCGGCGGTGGCGGCGAGCTTGTCGAAACCCGCGGTGGCGCCGGCGGTGTCGGCGTACAGCAGCAGCGTGTGGTCGGTGCCGGCGAGCTCGGAGAACAGCCGCACGGGGAACCGCACGACGTCCCGGACCAGGCCGCGGGCATCGGGTACCCGGTCCCCGGGCTGCGGCGCGTCGACCGGCAGGACGGGGTCGGTCGGGGACACCGCCGGGCTGCCCCGGTAGCCGACCAGCAACTGCGCCTCGCGACGGATCGTCGTCCACGGGTCGTCCCGGTCGATCTGCACCCCGCCGCTGGTCGCCGCCCGGACCGTCCGGCCGACGACCTCCTCGCCGACCGGCCGCCGCTCGGCGTCGTAGGCCTCGAGCAGGCCGGGCGCGGCCACGCCCTCGACGGCCAGGGCCAGCCGCCACGCCAGGCCGACGGCGTCCTGGATGCCGGTGTTCATGCCCTGCGCGCCGGTCGGCGGGTGGATGTGGGCGGCGTCGCCGGCGACGAACGCCCGGCCGCGCCCGTACGCGTCGACGATCCGGTGGCTGATCCGGAAGACCGAGGACCAGCGCAGGGCCGAGGCCGTGCAGGGCTCGGGCGCGAGCCGATCGAGCACCGCCTGGATGTGGTGCAGCTCCGGGCGCCGGCCCGCCTCGAAGCCGTGCGCCACCTCACCGCTCGCGGGGGTGGCCAGGTCCGGCGGTACCAGCATGGACATGCGGTAGCGCCGGTCGCCGGGCAGCGGGATGGCGACCAGGATGTCGTCGTCCCGGGTGGCCCGCAGCGAGTAGCCGCGTGGCAGCGACCAGTCCACCTCGACGTCGCCGAGCATGTACTCCTCGGCGAACGCGCCGCCCTCGAAGCCGAGCCCGAGGCCCTTGCGGACGGCGCTGTGGGCACCGTCGGCCCCGACGAGGTACCTCGCCCGCACCCGTTCGCCGTCGGACAGCTCGGCCGTGACCCCCTCGTCGTCCTGGGTGAAGGACAGCAGCTCGACGCCCCGCTGCGGGCGGGTGCCGTACCCGGCGACGGCCTCGGCCAACAGGCGCTCGGTCTCGTACTGCGGCAGCGCCTGGAAGGCGAAGGGCACGTCCGGCGGCACCTCGAGGTCCACCTTCGCCACCTGCTCGCCGTTCCGGAGCACGATCTGGCCACGCATCTCGATCCCGGCGTCGAGGGCGGCGCGCAGCACACCGGACGACTCCCACAGCTCGAGCGTGCGCGGCTGGATGCCGACGGCCTTCGCGTACCGCGGCGGCTCGACCAGCTTGTCGATCACACGACAGTCGACGCCCCGGCGGCGCAGCTCGAGCGCGGCGGTCAGGCCGACCGGACCGGCACCGACCACGAGTACGTCGACGGACCTCTCGCCGGGCATGGCTCCCCCTCGTGGTGTCACGGATCACTCGGGGGAGCGAGCCCGGACGCTACCGAGCAGCGGCCGTCCTGGGAAGGAGCGCGCCGGATCCACCCGGGTCGACCTCCGGCTCGAGGACGGCCGGACCACCGGTTCGTCGAGGTCCGCTCAGGTGCTCCTGCCGCAGGCCACCGGCGAGCCGACGGCGAACGGGCCGCGCCAGGGCGGCTGAGCTCGGCCGGGGCGGAACCGCCGCCGGCGGACCGGCCCGCGGCCGTGTCGACCTGCGGCTCAGCGCATCGCCTTCTCGGTGGTCCTCTGCAGGATCTCCGGGAGATCCGTCCCGCGCTTCTCGCTGCCGTGGAGGTCGAGCCGGTTGGTGGCCTCGGCGAACCGCAGGAAGGTGTCCACACTCGCCACGACCACGCGGGCGTCGATCGTGAGCAGCTCGATGCCGACGATCGACACCCGGACGAAGACGTCGATCACGAGTCCTTTGTCGAGGATCAGCTCGACGACGTCCGCCAGCCCGCTGGAGCCGCCCCCGCCCGAACGCTGGACGTGCCCGCCGCCCGTGGTCGCCACCGACACCGTGTCCTCCCATCGCCGACGATCTCACGTACCCGAACCGGTGGCGCCGGACGCACGGTCACGAGAAGTTGGGCCGCCCGGGTGATCAGGAGCGGCCGTCGGGCTCCCCGCGATGCCGCAGCCGGGTCGGCACGCGGTGCGTGAGCCGCCGCGGGACGGGCACCCGTCACCTATGCAGACTCCCCAGGACTTCCCCCGCACCGCGATCGTCACCGGCTCGGACTCGGGGATCGGGCGGGCCACGGCCGTCGCGCTGGCCGGGGCCGGCTGCGACGTGGGCATCACCTGGCACGAGGACGAGAAGGGCGCCGAGGACACGGCCGAGGAGGTGCGCGCAGTGGGTCGCCGCGCCGAGGTGCGCCGGCTCGACCTGACGGGGCTACCCGGTGCCGCCACCGTCGTCGACGAGCTGGCCGACGCCCTCGGCGGGGTGGACGTGCTGGTCAACGGGTCGGGTACGGGCACCGCCACCTCGTTGTTGGAGCTGGGCTTCGACCAGTGGCGCGAGGTGATCACGACGGATCTGGACGGCGCGTTCCTCTGCCTGCAGCACGCGGCCCGGCGGATGGTCGCGGCGGGTCGCGGCGGGCGGATCGTGAACATCACCAGCGTGCACGAGCACGCGCCCCGGGTCGGCGCGGCGCCGTACTGTGCGGCGAAGGGCGGGCTGGGTCTGCTCACGAGGACCGCGGCGATCGAGCTCGCCGAGCACGGCATCACGGTCAACTCCGTGACCCCCGGCGAGATCGCGACGCCGATGACCGGGCAGGAGGACGAGGACCCGACGCGAACCACCCGGCCCGGTGTCCCGCTCCGCCGGCCGGGGCACGCGTGGGAGATCGCCGACGTGATCGCGTTCCTCGCCTCGCCCGCCGCGTCGTACGTCACCGGCGCCTCGTGGGCGGTCGACGGCGGGATGCTGCAGATGGGTCCGATGGCGGGCTCCCACCTCACCTCCGACGACTGGCGGCGGGGCTGAGCGGGCACGGGCGGGATGCGCCCGTTCCTCCTCGTGCCCGGGCTCGGCCTGTCCGGCGCGAGCTGGGGCCCGACCCTGCGGGTGCTCGGGGCCGGGGCGGAGGTCGTCACGCTGCCCGGGTTCGGCCGGCGCGCGCCCCGCGCGCTCGCGCTCGATCCCGCGGCGCAGGCCCACCGCGTCCTGGCGGCGGCGGACCTCACCGGCCGGGTCGTGCTGGGGCACTCGGCGAGCTGCCAGGTCGTGGTCGAGGCGGCGGCCCGGGCGTCGGACCCGCCGGCGGCACTCGTGCTCGTCGGCCCGACGACGGATCCCTCCGGCGGTACCTGGCCGCGGCTGGCCGACCGCTGGGTCCGCACGGCCGCGCACGAGTGGCCCGCGCAGGCCCCGCTGCTCGTGCGTGACTACCTGCGGACCGGGCTCCTGGGGATGGCCCGCACGCTCGACCAGACCCGCCGGCACCGCATCGAGCCCCCGCTCGCGGCCGTTCGCTGCCCGGTGCTCGTCGTCCGCGGCCGGCACGATCGGATCGCCCCCGCCGGCTGGACCGAGCACCTCGCGCGGACCGCAGCCACGGGCCGCGCCTTCACGCTGCCCGCGGGCGGGCACATGGTGCCCCTGACCCACCCGGAGCTGCTCGCCCCGGTCCTCAGCCGCCGGGGTTGAGGGTCCTCGACCGCCTGGGTCGTGCGGGTCGTGCGGGTCGTGCGGGTCGTGCGGGTCGTGCGGGTCGTGCGGGTCGTGCGGGTCGCCCGGACGGTCCGCGGTCCGTCAGGCCCCGGCCCGGGCGGGCCGGCGCGTCACGCGTCCTCGGGCCGGCCGCCGAGGTGGTCCTTGATCTCCTTCATCACGGTGTTGGGCCCGTCGACCTCGCGCAGGCCCTGCAGGGTCTCCACCAGGTCGTCCGGCGCGCCGTTGCCCTTCGCCGCCTGGGCGAGCCGGGCGCCGTCGGCGGGGTAGTCGACCCCCTTGAGGTACTTCTGCACCTCGTCGACCTGGAACGAGGGGCTCTCGACGTCCTTGTACTGCCGCTCGTCCCGGGAGTTGCCACCGGGGGTCGAGCCGCCGAGATCGCCCTTCAGCTCGGCCATCACGGTGTTGGGCCCGTCGACCTGGCGGAGCCCGCGCAGCGCGCCGACCAGCTCCTGGTCGGCACCGTTCTTCTCGGCGAGCGTCGCCAGCTCACCACCGTCCATCGGGTAGTCCGCGCCCTTGAGCGCCTTCTGCACCTCGGTCACCTGGAACGACATGTGGGGGGCGTACCCGGCGCACGCGGCCTCACGCCCCGCGGTCGGCCGGGCCCACATCTACGGTGGGCGGGTGAGCGATCTGCGGTTCTACTTCGACCCGGTGTGCCCCTTCGCCTGGATGACCAGCAAGTGGGTGCGCACGGTGCAGCGCCGGCGTTCCTACGAGGTGGAGTGGCGCTTCGTCTCCCTGCGCCTGCTCAACGCGCACGTCGACTACGAGGCCCACTTCCCGGAGGGCTACGAGGCCGGGCACACCGCGGGCCTGCGGCTGCTGCGGCTGGCCGCGCGGGTGCGCGAGGAGCACGGTCCCGAGGTGGTCGGGCCGCTGTACGAGGCGTTCGGCGACCTGCTCTTCGAGCGGAGCGAGCCCCAGGAGGCCCGCTCGCGCACACGCGCGATCGCCGCGCAGGCGCTGGCCACCACGGGGCTACCGGCCGGCCTCGCCGCCGCGCTCGACGACGAGGCGCTCGACGCGGTGATCGGCGCCGAGACCGACGAGGCGCTCTCGCTGACCGGCAAGGACGTCGGCACGCCGATCCTGCACTTCGCCCCACCGGAAGGCACCGCGCTGTTCGGCCCGGTGATCAGCAGGCTGCCCGCGGAGGAGGACGCGGTGCGACTGTGGGACCACGTGGTGGCGCTCGCCGAGTTCCCGGGGTTCGCCGAGCTCAAGCGCAGCCTGCGGGAGCGGCCGCAGCTGCCCTCGTTCGGGGTGCGGCCGGGCGAGGCCGGGCGGGAGGAGGACTGGCACGCGGGCAGCCGCCGGCTCCGACGCTGAGCCCTACCCGCGCAGCGCCTCGTACACGGCCGCGGTGACCAGCCCGTACGTGAGGTGCGGGATCAGGTCCTGGACCCAGGAGCTCGCCGGCCACCTGCGGGGGTCGGTCACGCCCAGCACCGTCATCGGTGCGGTCGAGCCGACGTTCGCCGCGAGCCCCGCGGCGAGCCCGCGGACCGGCAGCGACAGGCGGCGCAGCGCCGGGTGGGCGAGGGCGTAGGCCGCGCCGGTGCCCAGGCCGGCGGCGATGCCGAGGAGCGCCCCGATCCCCGACCGCCGGTTGCCGGCCTGCTCGCTGTCGGACCCCTCCCGGGACAGCGACACACCGGCGAGGTCCTCGGCCTTTCGGACCGTGTCCTCCGGGGTGGTGCTCGACGGCCGCGCGAAGAGCGCCATGTCGAGGTAGGTGACCGCGTTGAGGGCGGTGGTCCCGGCGGCACCCGCGGCGAGTCCCGCCCAGTGGGCAGGGACCCGGCGGCGACGCGTCCAGAGGCGAACTGTCATGCCCGCGGGTTCCCTGCAAGTCCCGTTCCACACTCGACCGATGTCGCCGGTCGTCGCCGGTCGTCGCCGACCTCGCGGTCGTCGCTCCCCGGGCACCACGGGGGCGGCTGAGTGTCTACAGATCGCGATCGGTCCGTCAACTTTCGCGTCACATGACCGACGACCGGAGCAGGGGCGACACACTGGCTACCCGCCTTCGACGGTAGGGGACACGCCGGTTGCCCGGGTTGACCGGATCGAGTGATGCCGGCCCGGCCCGGCAGGGCTGGGAGCCCTGGCTGTCGCGGGCCGTGACAGCCCGACCGCACGGAGTATGTCGACCGGGCGGCACCACCTCGCGGCCAGCGGCTCGGGATCACGGAGCGCACCCGGCCGGCGGCGGCGCGCGGCGACCCGGGCGACACCGAATCGTCGGTGTGTCGTTGCTGCACCAGTCGCCCGGACGACCGGAAGGTCCGGATGCGGGCGAGGCGGACCCGGCACGCGACCCGTGTCCCCGCCGCCCCGTACGGGGTCCGGACGCCGAGCGAGAACCGCTCGGACAGTCGTCGGTGCCCGCGGCGGGGATGCCGCGGGCGACCCGGCCGACGGCCGCCCGGACCCCACCCGAACGCCCCCGCGCCTGCCGGCAGGCCCCCAACGAAGAGGACCACGATGGCCCACCATCGCTTCGCTCCCCCGAAGGCCAAGGAGCCCGGAACGGGGCTGCGCGCCCCGGTCGGGCGCCGCAAGTTCCTCGGTTACCTCGTCGCCGCACCGACCCTGGTGGTCGCCGCCGAGCTCACCCGCCAGACCGTGTTCGAGGGCCCGTCGGCCTCCGCTGCGCCCATCCCCTCGGTGCCCCAGACGCCCGAGGCCTACGACCTCCTCGACCTGATCCGCGACGCCGCCCGGCCGACCGCGAACCTCGTCCGGGTCGAGGTCAACCGGGACGGCACCGTCTCGTTCGCGCTGCCGCGGTCCGAGAACGGCCAGGGCATCGTCACCTCGACGCAGATGATCATCGCCGAGGAGATGGACCTCGAGGTCGAGCAGGTCCGGGTCACCCTCGCCGACGCCCGACCGGAGCTGATGTTCAACCAGATCACCGGCGGGTCGAGCACGACGTTCTGCACGTACACCCCGATCCGGGTGGCGGCGGCGCTGGCCCAGATGCGGCTGCTCGACGCCGCCGCGCAGCTCCTGCAGCAGGACGTGCGCACGCTGACCGCGCGCAGCGGCCTGATCACCGGTACGGCCGGCCGCGTGCTGTCCTACGGCGACCTGACCGAGGCCGCGGCCGGCCGCGTCGACGAGCAGGTCGAGGTGGTGCTGAAGCCGCGCGAGGACTTCCGGATCATCGGCAAGCCGCACAACAAGACCGACACCCGGGACATCGTCACCGGCCGCAAGCGCTTCGCGACGGACCTGCAGATCCCCGACGCGCTGCCGACGGTGATCTGCCGGGCGCCCGACCTCAACGGCACCCCCGACAGCGTCGAGAACGCCGACGAGGTCCGGGACATGCCGGGGGTCACGGACGTCGAGATCGTGTCGACGGGCGTGGCCGTGCGGGCGAAGACCTTCGGCCAGGCGATCGACGGCGTCAACGCGCTGCGGGTGAACTGGAACGACGGCACCGTCCACGGCGAGAGCGACGAGACGGTCCTGGCCAAGCTCCGGGAAGCCGAGCTGCCGATGGCCGCACCGGCGGTGGGCGGCCAGACGGTCGACGCCTCGTTCACCTTCTACTTCAAGTCCAACAGCTCCCTCGAGAGCAACTGCGCGATCGCCGACGTCCGGGACGGCCGCGCGGAGATCTGGGGGCCGATGAAGACCCCGGTCAGCGCGCAGGCCGACATCGCGAAGAAGCTGGACCTGCCCCAGAGCGCGGTGACCATCCACGTCACCGAGGGCGGCGGCTCCTTCGGCCGCAAGCTGTTCTGGGACGCCGCGCTGGAGGCCGCCGAGGCCTCGCGGGCGATGGGCAAGCCCGTCAAGCTGATGTGGACCCGGTCCGACGACTCCCGCCAGGGCCGCGTGCACCCGATGGCGACCTCGCGGATCCGCGCCTCGGTCACCGGGGACTCGGTACTCAGCTTCGAGCAGCGGCACACCAGCGTGTCCACGGACTTCACCCACGGCCTGGGCGAAGCGATCACGGCCGCCGGCGCGCGGGCACCGCTCGGCAACCTCACGTTCGCCGAGTCGATCTTCGAGCTGACCCAGGTGACGCCGTACGACTACGGGGTGTCCACCCGGCTGCTCAACGAGGTCGAGATGGGCTTCAACACCTCGTCGATGCGGAACGTCTACTCGCCCGACGTCGCCACCGCCCGCGAGGTCGTCACCGACCAGCTCGCGGCGAAGGTCGGCCAGGACCCGTACGAGTTCCGCCGCCAGTTCCTGCGCAACGACCGGATGCGGGCGGTGCTCGACGCCGTCGCGAAGGAGGGGCGCTGGGGCCGGTCGATGAAGGACGGCACGGCGCAGGGCATCGGCTTCCACACCGAGTACAAGGGCGTGTCCGCGGCGCTGGTGGAGATCGACTGCCGCCCGCAGACGGTGAACCGGAAGATCCGCGAGGCGGTGACCGGTCCGCGCGTCACCCGCGTGACCTTCGCCGTCGAGATCGGCCTGGTGATCAACCCGCGCGGGCTCGAGGCGCAGATCATGGGCGGGATCAACGACGCGGTCGCGCTCATGCTGTCCTCCAGCCTGCACCTGACCGACGGCCACTTCGTCGAGGCCAGCTGGGACAACTACTTCTACACCCGGCAGTGGAACGCCCCGCCGGAGATGAACATCATCATCCTCGACTCACCGAGCGACGAGCCGGGCGGCGCCGGGGAGTTCGGCGTGGCCGCCACCTGCGGCGCGATCGCCTGCGCCTACGCCCGGGCGACCGGGACGGTGCCGGAGTACTTCCCGCTGAACCACAAGGACCCGTTCCCGTTCGAGCCCAAGCCGGTGGTGCCGCCGATCCCGGCCTCGCCCACCGACGGCCTGCGCTACACCTACTGACCCGTTCCTCACGAGGGAGAGCACCCCATGCCCACCCACACCTTCACGCTCAACGGCGAGCGGGTCACCGTGGACGTCGAGGACGACGTGCGCCTGCTCTGGGTGATCCGCGACATGCTCGGCGTCACCGGCCCCAAGTACGGCTGCGGGATCAACGTCTGCAAGGCCTGCACCTGCCACATCAACGGCAAGGCCTTCAACCCCTGCTCCGTACCCGTCGGTGCGATCTCCGACAGCGACGAGATCACGACGATCGAGGGGCTCGCCGACGGCGACGAGCTGCACCCCATGCAGAAGGCCTGGATCGACCGTGACGTGCCGCAGTGCGGCTACTGCCAGCCCGGCCAGATCATGGCTGCGGTCGCGAAGGTCCGGCAGTGCCGGCGCGAGGGCCGCGACGTCGACGACGAGGCCGTCGAGGAGATCCGCAACATCTGCCGCTGCGGCACCTACCAGCGCATCCGCGAGGCCATCAAGGCCGGCGCGGACGACATGTGAGGACCGGGATGAAGAAGCGCATCATCTGCAGTCTCGCCCTCGGCGGCGCCCTGCTCCCCCTCGGCACCGCCGGCACCGCCCTCGCCGCCGAGGACCTCACCGGGGACCTCGCCCACGGCGCCAGCGCCACCCAGGCCACCGCCGGGACCGCCGCCGCCTCCTTCCTCGACGCCGCCGACGGCAACGGCCCCACCGGCGCCGACGGTGTCGAGACCGAGTTCCCCGACCCCGGCTTCGACTACGTCGACGGACCCGCCGGCGGCCTGCTCGACGGCCCCTTCGACTGACGCCCGGAGGATGCACTATGGAACCATGATGCGCCGAACCGGGTCTGAATATGCGCACTATGGTTCCATAGTGCGCGAAATCCGGCTCGAATACCGCGTTATGGTTCCATGGTGCGTTCAGCCCGGCGCACCTCAGGCCAGGAGGGGCGCCAGGCGGGCGGCGTGGTCACGGAGCACCCGGACGATCTCGTCGTTGGGCTCCGCGATCCGTGCCGCCGGGCCGGCGACGGCGAGGCCCGCGACGAGCCGGTGGTCCCGCGGCCCCCGGATGGGCACGGCGATGCAGCCGCGGTCCTCACGGAGCTCCCCGCACTGCCGGGCCAGCGCGTCCCGGGCCACCGCCTTGAGCGTCCGGTCCAGCTCGGACTCCGAGGTCACCGTCCGCGCGGTGAACGGCCGGACCTCGCGCACCAGCGCCCGCCAGTCCGCCTGCTCGGCCAGCAGCAGCCGGCCGAGCGCGAAGGCGTACGGGTAGCGCGCGAGCCGGCCCGCGTCGGGGGCGGGATGGTCGGGGTCGGGGTCGATCAGCGAGACCTGCCCGCCCGCGTACCACGCCACGTGCACCGCCCAGCGGGTCTGCGCACGCAGGTGGTCGACGACGGCCCGGGCGGCGGTGCTCAGTTCGGTCCCCGCGGGCAGCGCGAGCCGGGCCGCGCGGCGGCCGAGCGCGAACCCGCTCAGGTCCGGGAGCCGCACGAGGTACTCCTCGGCGACCAGCAGGTTGAGGATCCGGTAGGTCGTGGCCTGCGGCATGGCGAGCGACTCGGAGATCTCCTTCGCCGTGACGCCGGGGCCCGCGGCGACGACCTCCTCGAGCACGTGCAGCGCGCTGCGGACGGCCTTCGGCTGCCTCCCGGACAGCGGGATGGATCCGGTCATGCCGCGCCGCGGTTCGGGAAGAGGACGTCGCCGGCCGTGGTCTCGTCGTAGACCCCGATGTCCGCGAGCGCGGCCGGCCGGCGCAGGCGCAGCACCAGGTAGCAGGCGGCGCCGAGCACGGCGAGCCCGGCGAGCAGCACCCCGGACAGCGGCCGCGTGACCACGAACGCCACGAGCACGACCAGCAGGATCGGCACGATCACCGCACTGGCGGCGACGGCGGGCCAGGTCAGCTCGCCGATGCGGTACAGGAACACCGGAGCGGCCGCACACACCAGCAGGTAGGCGAGCAGGAACCCGCAGGCGGCGAGGGTCAGCATCGCGACCAGCACGGACGTGAGCGGGACGCCCGCGGCGAACAGCGCCACCGGCAGCCCGGTCGTCACCGGCACGGACGCGGCGATCGCGACGTGCGGCGTCCGGAAGCGCCGGTGCGTCCGCCCCATCGCCCGCGGGGCGACCCCGTCGCGCGCGAGGGAGAACAACACCCGGGCCAGCGCCGTCGACGCCGCGAGGCAGCAGGCGAAGAAGGACATGGCCAGCCCGACGTCGAGCAGTACCGGCAACCAGCCCCGGCCGTTGGCGGCGGCGAGGGTGACCACGGGCTCGGACCGGCCCGCGAGGCCGCCCGGGGTCGCGGAGAAACCGAACACCTGCACCTGCGCGGCGAAGACGTAGAGCACCCCGGCCACCGCCGCGGTCAGGCCGACGGCGCGCGGGACGCTGCGGAAGGGCCTGCGCACCTCGCTGCCCAACGCCGTGGCGATCTCGAAGCCGATGAACGCGGCCAGCGCCGGCAGCACACCGGCGACGACGCCACCGAGGCCGGGCGGACTCATTCCCGTCGCTCCCGTCGGCGTGCCGTCCGCCGGGCCGCCCGCCAACAGCAGCGAGAAGACGACCAGCATCGACGTGATCGAGATGCTCTCGACCAGCAGCACCACCCGCGCCGACAACCGCGCCCCGCGCAGCACCAGCACTCCGGTGCCGAGCCCGATCACCGCCATCATCACGACGGCACCCACCCCGCCCGGCGTCGACCCGGTGAGCTCGCCGATCAGCGCGTCGAGGTACACCGTGGCGCCCACCAGCGCGGCCGCGGCCAGCAGCCCGTAGCCGACCGACGAGGCCAGCGCGCTCGCGTACGCCGCGGCGGGGGTGAGCCCCTTCGCGGTCAGGCTGTACAGCCCGCCGGAGGCGGCCATGCGGCGGGTGAACCGGGCGATGCACCCCGCGATCAGCAACGCCAGCGCGGTCGCGATCACGAACGACCAGACCGTCCCGCGGCCCGCGGAGACGGCGACGATCGCCGGCGTGGCCGCCATCGCCGCCGAGGGCGCCGCCCCGGAGACCGACTGGGCGAACACCTCGAGCGGGCGCAGCCGGCGGCGCTCCAGCCCCTCGACGGGTGATCGGCTGCGCAGCCGCACGCGCGCGTCGTCGCGCATCCCTGCCCCTTCCCCCGCACCTGCCCGGAGCGTAGGGCGGGAATGGTGCCAGCCGGCGCGCCGCGATGACCAGCACCGACGGCCCGAATGAGAACCGGACGGCTCGGACCCGGCCGGAATGAGAACGCCCTTTGACGCACCTGCCGTGGCCGCTCACGGTGGTCCGCATCACTGTCGCCGAGCACCTCGGGAGCCGCGCATGAGCGTCACGGGTACGGATCGATCACACACCCTCACCGGCAGGCTCGGTGTCGGGTCGATCGTGTTCATGGTCGTCGCGGCCGCGGCACCGTTGACCGTCATCGCCGGCACCGTCCCGCTCGGCCTGGCCGCGGGCAACGGCGCCGCCTTCCCCGCCACCTTCGCGCTCTGCATGGGCATCCTGCTGCTGTTCGCGGTCGGGTTCTGCGCGATGAGCCGGCACGTGCCGAACGCCGGTGCCTTCTACGCCTACGTGCAGAAGGGGCTCGGCCGCCCGCTCGGGCTCGGCTCCGCGTTCCTCGCCCTGGTCACGTACGCGGCGGTGCAGCTGGCGGTGTTCGGCTACATCGGCGCCGTGATCGACGCCCTGGCCCGGCACTGGGGCGGGCCCGCGCTGCCCTGGTACGTGTGGTCGCTGCTCGTGGCCGCCGTCGTCGGGGTGCTCGGGTACCGGCACATCGAGCTGTCCGGCAAGGTGCTCGGCGCCCTGCTGATCGCGGAGGTCGCGATCGTGCTGGTGTTCGACGCCGTGGTGATCGGCAGCGGTGAGCACCTCTCGACCGCGTTCGTGCAGCCCCCGCAGTTCGTGTCCGGCTCGCTGGGCATCGCGATCATGTTCGCCATCGCGTCGTTCATCGGGTTCGAGGCCACCGCGGTGTTCCGCGACGAGGCCCGGGACCCGCAGCGCACCATCCCGCGGGCGACCTACACCGCGCTGCTGCTGATCGGCGTCTTCTACACCCTGTCCAGCTGGGCCGTCGTGTCCGCGTGGGGCGACGCCGCCGCGATCGAGGCGGCGACCGCCGATCCCGGCACCATGATCGTCACGACGATCACGAACGTCCTCGGGCCCGCCGGCGGCGACGTCGCCCAGGTCCTGCTGATGACCAGCCTGTTCGCCGCCGCGCTGTCCTTCCACAACGTGCTGGCGCGGTACTACTTCTCGCTCGGCAACTCCGGGGCGCTGCACCCGGCGGTGGGGCGCAGCCACCCGCGCCATTCCTCGCCGCACGTGGCGTCGCTGACCCAGACGATCGTCGCGGCGTCGTTCCTGGTGATCTTCGCGATCGCCGGGATGGACCCGGTGACCCAGGTCTTCGCCTGGATGGCCGGCACCGCGACCCTCGGCGTGCTCGGCCTGATGACCCTGACCTGCGCCGCCGTGCTCGTCTACTTCCGCCGCAGCCGCGTCGACACCCGGTTCTGGCACACCGTCGTCGCCCCGGCCCTCGGGCTGATCGGCCTGCTCGCCTGCCTCGTCCTGACCGTCTCGAACTTCCCGACGCTGATCGGCGGCTCGGGCGCGCTGGCCCTCGGCATCGGCGCGATCCTCGTGCTGGCGTTCGTCTTCGGCGTCGTCTGGTCCCGCCTGCGCACCGTGTCCGGCTCCTTCCCGGGAACCACCGTCCCCGCCGCCGACGCGGCCTGAAAGGAGAACCTCCGATGACCACCCTCGAGAACCGCACCCACGCGCTCGCCATGACGAGCGAGGCGGAGGTCCGCACCGTCCGCGAGGTGCTGCTCGACGCCGGGCTGCTGGGCGAGACCGTCCGCTACACCTTCTTCACGCCCGAGGAGCCCACCAAGGGCGAGGTCCTGAGCGGCGCGGAGACCGACCGCCGCTTCCGCGTGATCCTGCTCGACATCGCCAGCGGCCGCTCCTGGGACGTCGTGGTGTCCACCGACTCCCGCTCGGTCGTGTCCAGCCGCGAGCTCGACCCGCCGCGCGACGGCCAGCCGCCGATCATCGACACCGAGTTCGAGATGATCGAGGACATCCTCAACGCGGCCGCCGAGTGGCGCGAGGCGCTGGAGCGCCGCGGCATCGACCCGGCCCAGGTGCGCGCGGTCCCGCTGTCCGCCGGCGCGTTCGACGACTACCCGGAGCACCCGGGCGACCGCGTGGTGCGCGCCTTCGGATTCCGCCAGGACCACGAGAAGGACCACCCGTGGGCGCACCCGATCGACGGGCTCGTCGCCTACGTCGACCTCACCGCCCGCACCGTGGACCGCGTCGTCGACCACGCCGAGCACCCCGTGCCCGAGACGACCGGCAACTTCGACGACCCCGAGGTCCAGGGCCCGCCGCTCGACCTCAAGCCGATCGAGATCACCCAGCCGGAGGGCCGCTCGTTCACGGTCGAGGACGGGCACGTCCGCTGGGGCAAGTGGGACCTGCGCATCGGGTTCAACGAGCGCGAGGGCCTGACCCTGCACCAGATCGCCTTCGACGGCCGCCCGATCTGCTACCGCGCCTCGGTGGCCGAGATGGTCGTCCCCTACGCCGACCCGTCCCCGGTCCGCTTCTGGCAGAACTACTTCGACTGCGGCGAGTACATGTTCGCCCGCTACGCCGACTCGCTGCAGCTGGGCTGCGACTGCCTCGGCGACATCCTCTACACCGACGCCGTGATCGCCGATGACCTCGGCAACCCGCGCACCATCCAGAACGCGATCTGCATGCACGAGGAGGACTACGGCGTCCTCTGGAAGCACTCGGACATGTTCACCGGGTCCCGCGAGACCCGCCGCCAGCGCCGCCTGGTGATCAGCTTCTTCACGCCGATCGGCAACTACGACTACGGCTTCTACTGGTACCTCTACCTCGACGGCACCATCGAGCTCGAGGCCAAGGCCACCGGCATCGTGTTCACCTCGGGCACGCCCGGCGAGTACGCCACCGAGATCGCGCCCGGCCTGGGCGCGCCGTTCCACCAGCACCTGTTCTCCGCGCGGCTGGACATGACCGTCGACGGCGGGCGCAACGCCGTCGAGGAGATCGAGGCCGCGCGGGTCCCGATGGGCGAGGGCAACCCCTACGGCAACGCCTTCGCCCGCAAGGTCACGCGCCTGTCCCGGGAGTCCGACGCCCAGCGCGACGCCGACGCGTCCACCGGCCGGGTCTGGCACATCATCAACACGGAGAAGACCAACTCCCTGGGCCAGCCCGTCGGGTACACCCTCCACCCGGAGGGCCAGCCGACCCTGCTGGCCGACGACGCGTCCGTGATCCGGTCCCGCGCCACCTTCGCCAGCAAGGCGCTGTGGGTGACGCAGTACGACGCGGACGAGCGCTACCCCGCCGGCGACCTCGTGAACCAGAACCCGGGCGGCGCCGGGCTGCCGGCCTGGGTGCAGGCCGACCGGCCGGTCGACGGCGAGGACATCGTCGTGTGGCACACCTTCGGGCTCACGCACTTCCCGCGCCCGGAGGACTGGCCGATCATGCCGGTCGACTACACCGGTTTCGTGCTCAAGCCGTCGGGCTTCTTCGACCGCAACCCCGCGCTCGACATCCCGGCCTCCACCGACGGCCACTGCCACGGCGGGGACAGCGGCCACGCAACGGTGCACGGCCCGGGCAAGGACCGCGAGCCCGAGTGACGCACGGCGGACACGGGCCGGTGGATCGTCAGGCCTGGTGGACCCGGCTCCGGCCGGTCATCCTGGTCGTCGTGGCGTACCGGTTCCTCGCCGACGCGGTGATGCTGGTCCACTTCGCGTTCCTGGCCTTCGTCGCGCTCGGCGGTTTCCTCGCCCGGCGGTGGCCGCGGGTCCTCGTGCTGCACGTGGCCGCGGTCGGGTGGGGCCTGGTCAGCGTGCTCGCCCACGTCGAGTGCCCGTTGACGGCGTGGGAGGACCGGTTCCGCCGGCTCGCCGGGGAGCAGGGACTGGCGCGGGGCTTCATCGACACCTACCTGACCGGTGTGCTCTACCCGCGCGAGTACCTGCCCGGCATCCAGCTCGCGATCGGCTGCCTGGTGGTCGTGTCGTGGGTGGGGTTCGCGCTGCGCCGGCGCCGTGTGGTGCGGCGCTGACGCCGCACGTCGACCAGGCGCGCGCCCCGACGTCGTGCCATCCTGTCGCCCGGGCGGGAGGACCGGAGCCGGGAGCACGCATGAACCTCGAGAAGGTCGTGTTCGGCTTCTTCGTGCTGCTGGCCGCGACCCTCAACTTCGGCTTCTTCCTCGGCGACATCTCGAACCCGGCGCTGCACAACATCTACGAGCTGTTCGCCGCCATCGTCGTCAGTCTCATCGCGACGGTGCTGAAGTTCGGCGACCGCACCCAGATGGGCGCGGTCCACCTCGCCACCAGCCTGGTCGCCGACCTCCAGCTCATCGCGGCGGCACTGGCCTGGACCTACTCGGCGCACGTCGCCGAGAACAGCCTGACGCCCTCCGCGATGGCCGCCGTCGTGTCCCTCTCCGGCGGGGCCCTGTTCGCCAACGTGGTCTCGGTGGTGCTGCTCGTGGTCGAGACCGTGTCGTACCACCGCCGGTAGACACTCATGGGCAACCCGCTGCTCTCCTTCTGGATGCGGCTGCTGGGGCAGGACGAGGAGCCCCGTCCCCGCGGTCCGTCCCGGCGGATCCCGATGGCGTCCGCCGTCGAGGCCGAGTCCACGATCTTCCTGATCCTGCGCCGCATGCGCGCCCCGTTGATCGTGCTGATCACGATCTTCGCGGTGAGCGTGTTCGGCCTGACCCTCGTCCCCGGTCAGGACGCCACCGGCGCGCCGTACCGGATGAGCTTCTTCGACGCCTTCTACTTCATGAGCTACACGGCGTCGACGATCGGCTTCGGCGAGCTGCCGAACACGTTCACCCCCGCCCAACGGCTGTGGGTCACCGCGACGATCTACCTCACGGTCATCGGCTGGGCCTACGCGGTCGGCACGCTGCTGGCGCTCCTGCAGGACCGCGCGTTCCGGCGGGCGCTCGCCCTGCAGCACTTCACCCGCAAGGTCAAGCGGCTGCGCGAACCGTTCCTGCTGATCGTCGGGCACGGTCGCACCGGTGAGCTGCTGTGCCGCGCGTTCGACGCGCTCGGCAAACGGGTCGTCGTGATCGACATCGCCGAGGACCGCATCGACGCCCTCGAGCTCGGCTCGTACCACGGGGACGTCCCCGGGCTCGTCGCCGACGCCCGCGACCCGGGGCACCTCGGCGTGGCCGGGCTGCGCAACCCGCGGTGCGAGGCCGTCGTCGCCCTCACCGACGACGACGAGGCCAACCTCGCCGTCGCGATGACCGCGGCACTGCTGCGACCCGACCTGCCGGTGATCGCGCGCACCGTCTCGCCCGCGATCGGCGAACGCATGCGGGCCTTCGGCAGCCCGACCGTCGTCAACCCCTTCGACCGCTTCGGCGACCACCTGCGGATCGCCATGCGCTCGCCCGCGTCCTACCAGCTCATGACGTGGCTGGAGAGCGGACCGGGCGCCGAGCTGCCCACGCGGGGACGGCCGCCCGGCGAGGGCCGCTGGGTGGTGTGCGGTTGCGGCCGCTTCGGCCGCGAGGTCATCGCCGACCTGCGCGCCGAGGGGCTCGACGTGACGGTGGTCGAGCCGCGCGCCACGGCACCCGGACCGGGCGACGGCGTCACGCCCGTCGAGGGTTCGGGCGTGGACCCGACGGTCCTGGTGCGCGCGGGCGTCGCCGACGCCGTGGGGTTCGTCGCCGGCACGGACGACGACACCACCAACCTCTCGCTGGTCTCCGACGCCCGCCGGCTGAACCGCTCGATCTTCGTGGCCGCCCGGCAGAACCGCGCCACGAGCGCGCCGCTCTTCGCCGCCATGGAGATCGACTCCCTGCTCGTGCCGGCCGAGGTCGTGGCGCACGAGGTGTTCGCCCAGCTCAGCACCCCGCTGCTCTGGCGCTTCCTGCAAGGGGTGCCGCAGCAGGGCGACGCGTGGGCGGCAGACCTGCTCCGGCGCGTGACCTCGGACTGCGGGCAGCGGATGCCGGCGCTGTGGAAGATCCGGCTCGACCGCGGCGAAGCGCCGACCCTGCTCGGTTGGCTCGATTCCGGCGAGGCCCGGCTCGGCGACGTCCTGCGCGACCCGGAGCGCCGCGAGGACCGGCTCGGCATCACCGTGCTGATGATCCTGCGGCGGGCCGGCGACGGTGCGGAGGAGCACGTGATGGGGCCGGACGACGACTTCGTCCTCGCCCCGGACGACGAGCTGCTCCTGCTCGGCACCACCCCGGCCCGCCGCGGCCTCGACCTCACGCTGCTGGTCGACGCCGCCCGCGAGTACGTGCGGACCGGGCGACGGGTGCCGGCCGGCTGGCTGTGGCGCACGCTCACCCGGGCCCGGGTCGGCTGAGCGCGCCGGCGCCCGGGCCGGCGTGCGGCCGGGCCCGGGCCCGGCCTCACGGTCGGGCGAGGTCGAACCGGTCGAGGTTCATGACCTTGTCCCAGGCCGCGACGAAGTCGTGCACGAACCGCTCCTTCGCGTCCTCGCAGGAGTAGTACTCGGCGATGGCCCGAAGCTGGGCGTTCGCGCCGAAGACGAGGTCGACGGCGGTGGCGGTCCACCTCGCCTCGCCCGTGCTCCGGTCCCGGCCCTCGTAGACGTTCTCCTCCGACTCGGACGTCCGCCACTCCGTGCCCATGTCGAGCAGGTTGACGAAGAAGTCCGAGCTCAACGTGCCGGGCCGGTCGGTGAGGACGCCGTGCCGGACGTGCCCGGCGTTGGCGTCCAGGGCCCGCATACCCCCGACCAGCACCGTCATCTCGGCTGCGGTCAGGTTGAGCATGTACGCCCGGTCGACCAACCGCTGCTCCGGCGGCACCTTGTCGCCGGCCCGCATGACGTTGCGGAACCCGTCCGCGCTCGGTTCGAGCACGGCGAAGGAGTCCACGTCGGTCTGCTCCTGCGAGGCGTCCGTGCGGCCCGGTGCGAAGGGGACCGTGACCTCGTGCCCACCGTCGTGCGCCGCCTTCTCGACGGCCGCGCAGCCGCCCAGCACGATCAGGTCGGCCAGCGAGATCTTCTTCCCGCCGGACTGCGCGTCGTTGAACTCCTGCTGGACCCGCTCGAGGCTCTCCAGGACGGTCGTCAGCTCGCCGGGCTCGTTGATCTCCCAGCTGCGCTGCGGCTCGAGCCGGATCCGTGCCCCGTTCGCCCCGCCGCGCTTGTCCGTGCCGCGGAAGGAGGCCGCCGAGGCCCACGCGGTCGCGATCAACTGCTGCACGGTGGGTCCCGAGTCGAGGAGTGTCCGCTTGAGCGCGGCCACGTCGTCGTCGCCGACGAGCTCGTGGTCGACGGTCGGGACGGGGTCCTGCCACAGCTGCGGCTCGGCCACCCACGGGCCGAGGTAGCGCGAGACCGGGCCCATGTCGCGGTGCAGCAGCTTGTACCAGGCTTTGCCGAACGCGTCGGCCAGCTCGTCGGGGTTCTCGTGGAAGCGCTTGGTGATCGGCCCGTAGGTCGGGTCGAACCGCAGCGCGAGGTCCGAGGTCAGCATCATCGGCGCGTGCCGCTTCGCCGGGTCGTGGGCGTCGGGCACGGTGTCCCGGGCCTCGGGGTTCTTCGGCGTCCACTGCTTCGCCCCGGCGGGGCTCTCGGTGAGCTCCCAGTCGTAGCGGTACAGGTTGTCGAGGTAGCCGTTGTCCCAGCGGGTGGGCTCGTTCGTCCAGGCACCCTCGAGCCCGCTGGTGAGCGTGTCGGCGCCCGTGCCGCTGCCGCAGGTGTTCCGCCAGCCCAGCCCCTGCTGCTCGATGGGGGCGCCCTCGGGTTCGGGCCCGAGGCAGTCCGGGCTGACCGCGCCGTGGCACTTGCCCACGGTGTGGCCGCCGACGATCAGCGCCACCGTCTCCTCGTCGTTCATCGCCATCCGGCTGAAGGTCTCGCGGATGTCCCTGGCGGAGGCCAACGGGTCCGGGTTGCCGTTGGGCCCTTCCGGGTTCACGTAGATCAGGCCCATCTGCACGGCGCCCAGCGGGCCGGCGAGCTCGCGGTCGCCGCTGTAGCGCTCGTCGCCCAGCCAGGTGTCCTCCGGTCCCCAGAAGATCTCCTCGGGCTCCCAGATGTCCTCCCGCCCGAAGCCGAAGCCGAAGGTCTCGAAGCCCATCGACTCGTAGGCGCAGTTGCCGGCGAAGATGATCAGGTCGGCCCAGGAGATCTTCCGGCCGTACTTCTGCTTGACGGGCAGGAGCAGCCGGCGCGCCTTGTCCAGGCTGACGTTGTCCGGCCAGCTGTTCAGCGGCGCGAACCGTTGGGCGCCGCTGCCACCGCCGCCGCGGCCGTCGGCGATGCGGTAGGTGCCCGCGGCGTGCCAGCTCATCCGGATGAACAGGCCGCCGTAGTGGCCGTAGTCGGCCGGCCACCAGTCCTGCGAGGTCGTCATCAGCTCCATGACGTCCCGCTTGAGGGCTTCGACGTCCAGACCCGCGAACTCCTTCGCGTAGTCGAAGGCCCCGCCCATCGGATCGGCCTGCTGTGCGTGGGTGCGCAGGACGGAGAGGTCCGGCTGGTTCGGCCACCAGTCCCGGTTCGTCATGGCACGGTGGGCCTGCGGTACAGGCGAGGGGATCGCCGGGTTCTCGCTCTCGCTGACGCTCTCGGTCACGTCGGTCCTTCCTCCCGTCTCACTGGTTCCTTCTGGTCGCCGATCGCTCGTCGTGGTCCGTCGCCGGGTCCGGCCGGGGCGCCGGCGACGCACGCCGGGCAGAGGCCCCAGTAGATGACCTCGGCCTCGTCGATCGCGAAGCCGCGACCGTCGGACGCGGTCAGGCAGGGGGTGACGCCGACGGCGCAGTCGACGTCGGCGATCGCGCCGCACGAGCGGCACACCACGTGGTGATGGTTGTCCCCGACGCGCGCCTCGTAGCGCGCCACCGAGCCCATGGGCTGGATCCGCCGGACGAGCCCCGTGGCCGTGAACGCGCGCAGCACGTCGTAGACGGCCTGATGGGACACCGCGCCGAGGTCCTCGCGCACCGTGGCGAGGATCGACTCCGTGTCCGCGTGCGGGTTCTCGTGCACCGCACGCAGCACCGCCACCCTCGGCCGGGTCACCCGCAGGGCGGCCCCGCGGAGCATGCGCTCCAGGTGCGGCGTCGTCGGCACCCGCCCGAGTGTCGTCCGGTTCCTTGAACCACTCAACGAGCAGGTCGCAGGTCCGCCACGTTCGGCTCAGCGTCACGGCGACCGGGGGCGCCGGCGCTACGCCGGGCGGCAGGCCCTGGTGGTCTACCGGAGTGAGGCGGGCCGCTCGTCCTCGACGTCGGTCTCCTCGTCGTCCTCGTCGTCGTCCTCGTCCTCGGCGTCGGCGTCGGCGTCGGCCTCGGTCCGAGAGTCGGGCCGCCGGGAGGCCGCGAACTGCTCCAGCCGCTCGGCGAGCCGCTGGAGCCCCTGGAGCGCCATCAGGGCCAGCCGCTTGATCAGCTGCAGCAGGATGGCCGCCCTCGCGACGAGGAAGCGCAAGGCCACCCCCGTGCCGGTCCGGACGACCGAGCCCACGGCACCGACGGTGCTCTTCAGCGTGCCGGTCGCGGCCGACGCCAGCTCACCGACGCCGGAGACGGCGCCCTGGCCGGCCTCGGCCACCCCCGCCGCGGCGCCCCGGCCGGTGTCGGCGGCGGCGCGCCCGGTGCCACTCACCGCTTGCGCCGCACCGGAGGCCGCGGTCGTCCCGGACTGCGCGAAGGCCCGAGCGGTTCGTTCGGCACCCGGCGTGACCGCCTGTCCCGCCCGGCCCGCGGCCTGTCCCGCCCGGCCCACGGCCCGACCCGTCCGGCCCGCCTGCGTGGCCACGCTCCGGCCGGCCCGGCCCGCGGCCCGACCGGTCGTCCCCGTCGCCCGGCGGACACCTCCCGCGATTCCCGGGACGCGTGGCTTGGTGCCCCCGTCGGGTGCGTTCGTCCCGGGCACCCGGCCCCGGGTCTTCCGCGCGGCGTCGGACGCGTCCTGAGCACCTGCGCGCGCGGCGCGCCCGCGCTCGTCCTGGGGCCGGTCGGATTCCGTCATCGGTCCGCTCCTTCGGTCGGGCCGCAGGGCTACCACTTCCCGGTGCCCGGCTACCTCGCAGGAGCGATGCGGCGGGCAATTTGCGCCGAACGGACGCACGCCCGGACCCCGGGTCCCGCACCACGGGAGGACCGAACGCCAGAGCCCGGACGGTGAGTCGCACGCGTCGGAGCGGGAACCCCGCCGGGATGTGGTTCGACTCCTGGTCCGATCTCGGCCGCATCCTCGTGGTGGGGCCGCTCGCCTACGTGGCCCTGGTGGCCGTGCTGCGCATCTCGGGGGCGCGCACGCTGTCGAAACTGAACGCGTTCGACCTCGTCGTCACGGTGGCGCTGGGGTCCACGTTGGCCACGGTGCTGCTCAGCAGCGACGTCAGCCTGGCCGAGGGGGTGCTGGGCCTGGTGGTGCTCATCCTGCTGCAGTACCTGGTGAGTCGCGCCTCGCTGCGGTGGCCGCGGGTCGAGCGGATCGTCAAGTCCGAGCCGGTGCTGCTCTACCGGCGCGGGTTCGTCGGCCCGGAGATGCGCCGGGCGCGGGTGACCCGCGACGAGGTCCACCAGGCGGCCCGGGCGTCCGGGCGGGCGAGCCTGGCGGAGGTCGAGGCCGTCGTCCTGGAGACCGACGGCACCCTCAGCGTCCTCCCCGCCGTCCCCGACCTGCCCGAACGCCACGGCTGAGCGGCCGTCTCACCCGAGGGCCGCGCGGGTGCCGCGGGCGATCTCGAGGTCCTCCCGGGCCGGGACGACGAGGGTGCGGACGGCCGCCCCGGGCCCGGTGATCTCGCCGTCGGTGCTGTCCTCCTGCGCGGGGTCGACCGCCACGCCGAGGAAGGCGAGCCGCTGCGCGGCCCGGGTCCGGATCCCTCCGGCGTGCTCGCCGACGCCGCCGGTGAACGCCAGCACCTCCAGGCCACCGGCCGCGGCGGCCATCGAGGCGATCCCCGCGGCCAGCCGGTGGACGTAGACGTCGAGGGCGAGGGCGGCGTCGGCCTCGTCGCGGGCGGCGGCCGCCACGACCTCCCGCATGTCCGCCGTACCCGCCAGCGCCGCCAGCCCCGAGCGCTTCTCCAGGGTATCGGCGACCTCGTGCGGGCTGAGGTGCTCGTGCTCCTCCAGCCACAGCACCAGGCCCGGGTCGACGGTGCCGGAGCGGGTCGCCATGACGAGCCCCTCCAGCGGCGTGAAACCCATCGTGGTGTCCACGCTGCGCCCGTCGAGCACCGCGGCCAGCGACGCCCCGGCCCCGAGGTGCGCCGTGACGACGCGCCGGGCCCCGGTCAGCTCGGCGGCGCGCGCCGCGCACCAGGCGTGGGACAGGCCGTGGAAGCCGTAGCGGCGGATCGCGTACCGCTCCCGCCACCGCCTCGGCACGGCGTAGGTCGCCGCCGCCTCCGGGATCGTGGCGTGGAAGGCGGTGTCGAAGCAGGCCACGGCCGGGACGTCGGGCAACAGCGCGCCGACGGCGTCGAGACCGGCCAGCGACTTCGGCTGGTGCAACGGGGCGAGCGCGGACAGGTCCTCGAGCTCCTTCCGCACCGTCCGGTCGATCACGACGGGGTCGGTGAACCGGGTGCCGCCGTGCACCACGCGGTGGCCGACGGCGTCGGGCGTCGGCCAGTCGCGCACGAGCCCGTCGAGGTCGGCGCCCGGCTCGGTGTCCGCGGTTCGCTCCACCTCGTCGTCCGGCCCGAGGAGGCGGAGCTTGAGGCTGGACGAACCGGCGTTGACCACCAGGACCCTCATGCCCACCGCCAGTTCGCGATCTCCGGGTCGTCCTCGCCGTGTTCGCGGGTGTAGGCGCGGGCGGCCAGGCGCCGGTCGGCCATCCGCTGGCGCAGGGTCGCGGCCCGGCTGCCCAGCGACGGCACCCGGTCGATCACGTCCATGACCAGGTGGAAGCGGTCCAGGTCGTTGAGCATGACCATGTCGAAGGGCGTGGTCGTGGTGCCCTCCTCCTTGTAGCCCCGCACGTGCAGGTTGTGGTGCCCACGGCGGGAGTAGGTCAGCCGGTGGATCAGCCACGGGTAGCCGTGGAAGGCGAAGATCACCGGCTTGTCGGTGGTGAACAGCGCGTCGAACTCGCGGTCGGACAGCCCGTGCGGGTGCTCGCGGTCCGGCTCCAGCCGCATCAGGTCCACGACGTTGATGACCCGGACCTTCAGCTCGGGCAGGTGCTCGCGCAGCAGCGTCGCCGCCGCGAGGGTCTCCAGGGTGGGGATGTCGCCGCAACAGGCCAGCACGACGTCGGGCTCGTCCTCCCCGTCGCTGCCCGTGGTCGACGCCCAGTCCCAGATGCCCAGGCCCCGCGTGCAGTGCGCGACGGCCTCGTCCATGGACAGGTAGTTCAGCTGCGGCTGCTTGCCGGCGACGATGACGTTGACGTAGTGCCTGCTGCGCAGGCAGTGGTCGGCGACCGACAGCAGGGTGTTGGTGTCGGGCGGCAGGTAGACGCGGGTGATCTCGGCCTTCTTGTTCACGACGTGGTCGAGGAAGCCGGGATCCTGGTGGCTGAAGCCGTTGTGGTCCTGGCGCCAGACGTGGCTGGACAGCAGGTAGTTCAGCGACGCCAGCGGGGCCCGCCACGGGATCGACCGGGTGGTCTTGAGCCACTTGGCGTGCTGGTTGAGCATCGAGTCGACGATGTGGATGAACGCCTCGTAGCTGGTGAACAGCCCGTGCCGGCCGGTCAGCAGATAGCCCTCGAGCCAGCCCTGGCACAGGTGCTCGGAGAGGATCTCCATGACCCGCCCGTCCGGGGCCAGGTGGTCGTCGCCCGGCTCGCGGGCGGCGTTCCAGGCCCGGTCGGTCTCGTCGAACACCGCCTGCAGCCGGTTCGACGCCACCTCGTCCGGCCCGAACAGCCGGAAGCGGTCGGGGTTGCGGTGCATCACCTCGCGCAGGAACTCACCCAGGACGCGGGTCGCCTCGCTCATCTCGACCGCGGGCTTGTCGACCGGCACGGCGTGGGCGCGGAAGTCCGGTATCGCGAGGTCGCGCAGCACCAGCCCGCCGTTGGTGTGCGGGTTGGCGCTCATCCGCCGCCCGCCCTCCGGCGCGAGGGCGCGGACCCATCCGACCACCCGCCCGTCGTCGTCGAACAGCTCCTCGGGCCGGTAGCTGCGCATCCACTCTTCGAGCTGGGCGCGGTGGCCCTTGTCGGTCCGGGTTCCGGCGAGCGGGACCTGGTGGGCGCGGAAGGTGCCCTCGACCGGCTTCCCGTCGACCACGGCCGGCCCGGTCCAGCCCTTCGGGGTGCGCAGCACGATCATCGGCCAGGTCGGGCGGCCGGCGGGCGGGTCCGCCTTGATGGCGGCGATGTCGTCGAGCGCGGCGTCGAGGGTCGCGGCGAGCTCGGTGTGCACGGCAGCGTGCTCGGTGTCGATCCCGGCGGTGACGAACCGGGGCGCGTAGCCGTAGCCGCGCAGCAGCGCCGCGAGCTCCTCCTCCGGGATCCGGGCCAGGACCGTCGGGTTCGCGATCTTGTAGCCGTTGAGGTGCAGGACCGGGAGCACGACCCCGTCGCGGCGCGGGTCGAGGAACTTGTTCGAGTGCCAGCTCGCCGCGAGCGGGCCGGTCTCGGCCTCGCCGTCGCCCACCACGCAGAGGGCCAGCAGGTCCGGGTTGTCGAACACCGCGCCGTAGGCGTGCACCAGCGCGTAGCCGAGCTCACCGCCCTCGTGGATCGACCCGGGCGTCTCCGGCGCCACATGGGAGGGCACCCCGCCCGGGAAGGAGAACTGCCGGAACAGCGCGCGCAGCCCGTCGTGGTCCTCCCCGATGCCCGAGTAGACCTCGCTGTACGTGCCGTCGAGGTAGGCGTTGGCCACGAGCCCGGGCCCGCCGTGGCCGGGCCCGGTCACGTACAGGGCGTTCAGGTCGCGGGCCCGGATCGCCCGGTTCATGTGGGCGTAGAGCAGGTTGAGCCCGGGCGTGGTCCCCCAGTGGCCGAGCAGGCGCGGCTTGACGTGCTCCGGGGCCAGCGGCTCACGCAGCAGCGGGTTGTCGAGCAGGTAGATCTGCCCGACGGACAGGTAGTTCGCGGCCCGCCACCAGGCGTCGAGCACGGTCAGGTCGTCGGACGGAACAGGGGACACGAGCGGCTCCCGCGGATCGGCGCTGGATACTGGTCCACCCCGATCGTGCCCGGCCCGCCGGTGATCGGCCAGCGCCCGCCCCCGGGTCGGCGGCCGATGAGTTCCCGGCGGCCGGACGGTCTCCCCCGCGAGAGCACGTCAGCACCCCTGAGAGGCACCGATGACCCGCACACTGATCTCCACCGCCTTCATCTCGCTCGACGGCGTCGTCGAGGCCCCGGGCGGTGAGCCCGGGCACCGCTCGTCGGGCTGGACCTTCACGGACATCGCCCAGGACCCCGACGCCTACGAGCTGAAGGACAGCGAGCAGAAGGAGGCCACCGCGATGATGCTGGGCCGGGTCAGCTACCGGGCCTTCGCGCCGGTCTGGCCGACCATGGACGACTTCGCGGACTACAACGCGATGCCGAAGTACGTCGTCTCCTCGACCCTGTCCGAGGCCGACCTCGCGACGAACTGGGGCGAGACCACCCTGCTCCGCACGCTCGACGAGGTCGCCGCCCTGAAGGAGACCGAGGGCGGCCCGATCATCATCCACGGCAGCGCGACGCTCAGCCGCGCCCTCTCCGACGCCGGCCTGATCGACCGCTACCACCTGCTCGTGTTCCCGCTGCTCCTCGGTGCGGGCAAGCGGCTGTTCAGCGAGACGGACAAGGACAAGCAGATGCTGCGGCTGGTCGACAGCCGGGCGTACGCCAACGGGGTGCAGAAGCAGGTCTTCGAGGTCGTCCGGTAGCGGCCGGGAGACGCCGTGCGGGTCGGCCGAGGCCCGGCCGGCCTCACCGGCGAGCGAGCGCGTCCGTCCTCAGTGCGGCGAGGATGTCCTGGACGCGTTCCTTGGCGTCGCCGAAGAGCATCTGGGTGTTGTCGCGGAAGAACAGCGGGTTCTGCACGCCGGCGTAGCCGGTGGCCATGGACCGCTTGAACACCACGACGGTGCCGGCCTCCCACACCCGCAGCACGGGCATCCCGGCGATCGGGCTGCCCGGGTCCTCGGCCGCGGCCGGGTTGACGGTGTCGTTGGCGCCGATGACGAGCACGACGTCGGTGTCGGCGAGGTCGTCGTTGATCTCGTCCATCTCCAGGACGATGTCGTAGGGGACCTGGGCCTCGGCGAGCAGCACGTTCATGTGGCCGGGCAGCCGCCCGGCGACCGGGTGCACCCCGAACCGCACCTCCACGCCGGAGTCGCGCAGCGTGCGGGTCAGGTCCGCGACCGGGTACTGCGCCTGCGCGACGGCCATCCCGTAGCCGGGGGTGATGACCACCGAGCGGGCGTTCGCCAGCAGATCGGCCACGCCGGCGGCGTCGATCTCCCGGTGCTCACCGGTGACCTCGGCCCCACCCGACGCGGCGGGAGCCCCGAAGCCGCCGGCGATGACCGAGAGGAACGAGCGGTTCATCGCCTTGCACATGATGTAGGACAGGTAGGCACCCGAGGACCCGACGAGCGCGCCGGTGATGATGAGCAGGTCGTTGCCCAGCAGGAAGCCCGACGCCGCCGCGGCCCAGCCCGAGTAGCTGTTGAGCATCGACACCACCACGGGCATGTCCCCGCCGCCGATCGAGGCGACCAGGTGGATGCCGAGCAGCAGCGCCAGCACCGTGACCACCCCCAGCAGCCACACCTGCGGGGTGATCACGAAGACGACGGTGAGCACGGCGAAGGCCAGCAGGGCGCCCAGGTTCAGCACGTTCTTGCCGGGCAGGGTCAGCGGCGCCGAGGCGATCTTCGCCGACAGCTTCAGGTACGCCACGACCGAGCCGGTGAACGTCACCGCGCCGATGAACACCCCGATCACCACCTCGGCGTGGTGGATGCCCAGCAGCGACCCGGCCAGCTCGGTGTGACCGGCCCCAGCACCCGTGGTGGGGTCCGCACGCTCCCCCTCCACCTCGAGGAAGCCGTTCCAGCCCACCAGCACCGCGGCCAGGCCGACGAAGCTGTGCATCAGCGCGATCAGCTCGGGCATGCCGGTCATCTCGACGACCCGGGCCCGCCACAGCCCGATCGCCGCGCCGACGACCAGGGCCACCAGCAGCAGCGCGATCCCGAGCCCGGACGCGGAGCCCAGTGCCACGATCGCCGTGGCGACCAGCGCGATGGTCATCCCGGCGATGCCGAACACCACCCCGGCCCGGGAGGTCTCGTGCTTCGACAGCCCGGCGAGGCTGATCACGAACAGCAGGGCGGCGATCAGGTAGGCCGCCGTCGTCCACGTCTGCACCAGCTCAGCTCCGTCCGGGGCTACGGGAGAACATCGACAGCATCCGGCGGGTCACCGCGAAGCCACCGACGATGTTGATCGAGGCCAGCAGCACCGCCACCGCGGCCAGCCCGAGCACGAGCCCACCGCCGCCGGTGCCGATCTGCAGGATCGCGCCGACGACGATGATCCCGGAGATGGCGTTGGTGACCGACATCAGCGGCGTGTGCAGGGCGTGGTGCACGTTCCCGATCACGTAGAAGCCGATCACGATGGCCAGCACGAACACCGTCAGGTGCCCGGCCAGCTCCGCCGGCGCGAACGCCGTCGCCAGGAACAACACCACCGCACCGGCGATCCCCACACCGGCGCGCGCCCACGGCGAGCGCTGCTTCTCCCGTTCGGGTTCGGGCCGGGCGACGACGGGCTGGGCGGCGGGGGCCGCGCTCACCGACACCGGGGGCGGCGGCCACAACGTCTCGCCCGCGTGGGCCACGGTCAGCCCCCGCACCACGACGTCGTCGAGGTCGAGCACCAGCCGCCCGTCCTTGGCCGGGGTGAGCAGCTTCAGCAGGTTGACCACGTTGGTGCCGTAGAGCTGCGAGGCCTGCGCGGGCAGCCGGCCCGGCAGGTCGGTGTAGCCGATGATCGTGACCCCGTTGTCGGTGACGACGGCCTCGCCGGCCACCGTGCCCTCGACGTTGCCGCCCTGCGCGGCGGCCATGTCGACGATCACGCTGCCCGGGCGCATCGAGGCGACCTGCTCGGCGGTGATCAGTCGCGGTGCGGGGCGGCCGGGGATCAGCGCGGTGGTGATGATGATGTCGCAGTCCGCGGCCTGCTCGGAGTAGATCTCCGCGGCCCGGCGGTCGTAGGCCTCCGAGGTGGCCTTCGCGTACCCGTCGGTGGACGCCTCCTGCTCGACCTCGACCGCCAGGTACTCCCCGCCCAGCGAGCGCACCTGCTCGGCGACCTCGGCGCGGGGGTCGGTCGCGCGGACCACCGCGCCGAGGCTGTTCGCCGCGGCGATCGCCGCCAGGCCGGCCACTCCGACCCCGGCGACCAGGACCTTGGCCGGCGGGACCTTGCCCGCCGCGGTCACCTGACCGGTGAAGAACCGGCCGAACGCGTGCGCCGCCTCGATCACCGCCCGGTACCCGGCGATGTTCGCCATCGACGACAGCACGTCCAACGACTGCGCCCGGCTGATCCGCGGCACCGCGTCCATCGCCAGCGCGGTCACGCCCCGCTCGGCCAGCTTGCCCAGCCGGTCCGGCTCGATCGCGGGGGCCAGCATCGACACCAGCGTGGCCCCCGGGCGCAGCCGCTCGATCTCGTCCGGAGCCGGGGCGTCGATCGTGACCACCACGTCGGCGTCCCACACCGGCCCCTCGGACACCTCCGCGCCCGCGGCGAGGTAGGCCGCGTCGTCGAACCCGGCCCGCCCGCCGGCACCGGCCTCGACGGTGACCGCGTACCCCAGGTCGAGCACCTTGCGGACGGTGTCCGGGGTCATCGCCACCCGGGTCTCCGCCTTCGTGGACTCGGCCACGACGCCGAGGCGCAGTGGCTGTTCGACCGGGGGTGCGGTCGAGGGCTCGGCGGCCTCGGGGCTGTCGCTCATCGCTCTCCTCGACGTCCGGCGTCGCTGTCGATCGCCACGTACGGCAGCCTGGCGGCAGTTCGGTCGCGCGCTCCTCGGCGGCCCGCGCGATCCCCAGGCGATGCTTGAGAAAGTTAACGTAGTGCTGCGCGTCAGCAAGCAACGATTTCGTCACACCGCGATCACTCCCCACGCAGCGCGCTCCGGTCCGTGCTCGGCAGGCGCGGTTACGCCAGTCCCCTGCACCGCCACACCCGTACCGAGTGGGCGACCGGCGTGCTCCGCGCAGAGGCGTCCGCTTCGCTCGTTCCGTGACGGGCGCCGAATCCTGAACGCGGAGCCAGACCTAGCGACCGGCAGGCACGAATTCGGGCTCGGTCCCATGCTGCGGCAGTGACGGATCAGGGAAAGAGGGCTCTGACTTTCTCGGGATCGGGCCCTCCCGGCTCGATCACCACCACCGCGTCGTCGAAGCCTGCTTCGGCGTAGCGGTGGAGTTGCTCGCCGACCGGGGCGAGGTCGGACGGGTCGGAGAGTGGGATGGCGCAGACGATGGCTCGTCCGCCACCCGCCACTCGGAAGCGCCGGAGAGCCTCGAGGATCTGGTCGGGGGTGCGGCGGTGGGCGGAGGCGAGCCAGCCGTCGAAGTCCCTGGCGGCCTTCTCGACGTTGGCGCCCCAGGAGCCGAGCAGGAAGGGCGGCGGGGCCGGTAGCAGGTCCCGCAGCCGGGCCACGTTCTCGTCGAACGTGCGGAAGCGGCTGCGGTAGTCCCGGTCCAGGAGCGCGTAATCGGTCTCGGTCGACCCGGGGCTGAGGCCCATGACCAGCCTGTCCCCGCACACCAGCTGCAGCGACCGGATGCGGTGGGCGAGGTCGGCGGGGTGGTGGAGCGGGACCTGGATCGTGGCCGGGCCGATCTCGACCTCGGGAGCAACGACGACGGCCGCCGCCAACGCGACGAACGGGTCGGGGACGAAGCCGGAACGCCCGATGATCTGGGGCGCCCAGAGGCTCTCGAAGCCCGCGTCCACCAGCCGCCGGGCCCAGGAGGCGACGTCGTACGGCCGACCGGAACCGAGATGCGCGAGGTAGGCGCCGAGCTTCACCACCGGGACGCGGCGAACCGCGCGTACCAGCGCAGCGCGTCGGGGTCGTCGACCGAGGCGATGTTCGCGGCCTTCTCCAGCGGCCGGCCGCTCAGCAGCTTCTTGATCGGCACCTCGAGCCGTTTGCCGCTCAACGTGTGCGGGACGGCGGGGGCTTCGACGATCTCGTCCGGGACGTGGCGGGGCGTCAGCCGGGTACGGAGCGTGGACCTGATCCGATCCCGGAGCCCTCCGTCGAGCGGGACACCGGGAGCCGGGACGACGAACAGACCCAGCCAGTAGCCGTCGTCGGGCTGCTCGACGCCGACCACCAGGGCCTCGCTGATCTCCGGCATGGTCTCGAGCACGTCGTAGAAGTCGCTGCTGCCCAGCCGGACGCCCTGCCGGTTCAGGGTCGAGTCCGAGCGGCCGTGGATGGCGAGGCTGCCGTCGGCGTGGAACGTGACCCAGTCCCCGTGCCGCCAGACGCCGGGCCAGGTGTCGAAGTAGGACTCCGTGTAGCGCACGGCGTCCGGGTCGTTCCACAGGTACACCGGCATCGACGGCATCGGCTGGGTGACGACGAGGTCGCCCACCTGGTCGACGACGGGCTTGCCGTCCTCGTCCCACGCCGCGCAGTCGACACCGGCGAGGCGGCCGCCGATGCACCCGACCCGGACCGGGGCGTACTCGTTGGCCCCGACGAACGCGCCGGAGACGTCGGTGCCGCCGCTGGTCGAGTCGATCCGCACGTCCGGGCCGACGTGCTCCATGATCCAGTGGTAGCCGGCCGAGGGCAGCGCCGAGCCGCTGACCATCACGTGCCGCAGCCGGCTCAGGTCGTGCTCCTGGCGCGGCGACACGCCGGTGTTGGCCGTGGCCATGACCACGGCGGCACCCAGCAGCATGACGTCCGCCCGGGCGCGGGCCGCGACCTCGAAGACCGCGCCCGCCGGGTGGCCGGGGCTGCCCTCGTACAGCACGATGCTCGCGCCCCGGGTGAGCACGCCCAGCTGCATGTTCCACAGCGCCCAGCCGGTCGAGGTGAAAGCGAACATCCGCTCGGCGGCGCCCGGCTCGCGCGGAGCGGGGCGCAGCCCGCAGTACAGCCCGGACCACATCAGGCCCTGCAGCGTCATCCCGCCGTGGCCGTGGACCAGGCCCTTGGGCAGCCCGGTGGTGCCCGAGGTGAACAGCACCCAGAGCGGGTGGGAGAACTCGACCTGCTCGAACTCGAGCGGCACGTCCTCGGCGAGGACCGAGTCCCACGGGAGCGCACCCGGAGGAGCGGGCCGGTCGAAGACGTACGGGACGTGGACGACGTGCCGCAGCGTGGGCAGCCCGGAACGCAGCTGCGCGACGACGTCGGCGCGGTCGATCTCCGTGCCGTTCCAGTGGTAGCCGTCCGCCGCGATGAGCACGGTGGGCTCGAGCTGCGCGAGACGACCGATGGTGCCCTCGGCGCCGAAGTCCGGCGAGCAGCACGACCACACCGCGCCGACCGCGGCGGCGGCGAGGACGCCGATCACCGCGTGCTCGGTGTTCGGCAGGTAGGCGCAGACCCGGTCGCCGGGGCGCACGCCGGCCCGCCGCAGCCAGCCGGCCGCCGCCGCGACCGACCGGCGCAACGAGCCCCACGTGATCTCTCGCGCCGGCTCCCCGCCCTCCCGGACGCACACCACCGCCACCGAGGAGTCGGCCCCGTGGCGCAGTGCGTGCTGGGCCCAGTTCAGCCGCGCCCCGGTGAACCAGCGGGTGTGCGGCATCGGGTCGGCGGTGCGCGCCTGCGTCCACGGCGCGGAGAACTCGACCCCGTAGTAGTCCACGATGGACAGCCAGAAGCGGTCGACGTCCTCCACCGACCAGGCCCACAGGGCGTCGTGGTCGGGGAACGGCCGCCCCTCGCGCTCCTCCAGCCAGTCCAGGTACTCGCGCAGCGCGGAGCCCTCGATCCGGGCCGCCGTCGGGCTCCAGAGCGTGTCGGTCATCGGCACCGCCTCCCTGTGCGACGGTCCCGGTCGCGCCGGCCCGTCGCACATGCTCACACGAGGGAGGCGGTCAGCCCGCCGTCGAGGACGTCGTGGCCGCCGGTGATCCACGACGCCTCGCCGATCCCGGCGGCGGACCCGGTGACGAGGACCCGCTCACCCTCGAGCTCGCTCATGTCAGGAGGCCTCGACCTTCGGCATGATGTCGTTCTTGATCCGCTTGAGGTCGTCGAGGGTCTTCGACACCGGGACGTCCGCGAACGGCGGCCAGAACATCGGCATCGTCATCCCGGCCTCCTTGTACTCCTTGAGCTTGTCGGTGATCTGCCGCTCGCTGCCCGCCAGGAGGTTCGTGACCTTGCCCGCGGGCGAGTCGTCCAGGTCGACGTCCGTGATGACCGTCCAGATCATGCTGCTGATCTCGAGGTCACCGATCTTGCGTGGGCTGCCGATCTCCTCGAGCTCGCGCTCGATCCCGCCGCGCCAGGTGGCGATGTCCTCGGGCGAGTCCTGGATCCCGATCCAGCCCTTGAGGTCGTAATTGCTGACGCGCTTGGCCGCCCGCGCCGGGTCCTTGAGACCGGAGAAGAAGATCGGCAGCGGGTCCTGCAGCGGCTTGACCCCGAACCCGCAGCGATCGAAGTCCGCGAACTCGCCGTGGTACTCGAACAGGTCGTTGGTCCAGATGCCCTGCATCACCTCGATCGTCTCGCGCACGTGCTGGTGCCGCTTCGGGAAGATGTGCGCGGCGCTCGCGGCCGCGAACTCCTCGGGCATCCACCCGGATCCGACGCCGACGTTGAGCCGACCGTTCGAGAGGTGGTCCATGGTGGCCATCTCCGCGGCCAGGACGCCCGGGGCACGGAACGGCGTGTCGATGATGCTCATGCCGATCCGGACCTTCGAGGTCTTCGCCGCGAGCCACGGGATCAGCGGGTAGCCCTGCAACCACTGGCCGCGCGAGGACACGGGCAGTGCCCTGGGCAGACCGTCCATCATCCCGAACGGGTACTGCAGCTCCTGCCGGTCCGACGCCTCCGGGACGACGATCCGGTCGAGCGTCCAGACGGAGTCGAAGTCGAGCTCCTCGGCGAGCGCGGTGAGGTCCTCCAGCTCCTTGACGGTCACCTTGTCGCGGAAGTTGGGCAGGTAGAGGGCGAGCTTCATCGGGTTCCGCCTCCTTGCGGTACTGCGCTGAGGGTCGTGCGGATCTCTGTCTTGAGGACCTTGCCGACGGTGGAGCGCGGGAGGTCCGGCCAGATCTCGATCTGCTTGGGCGCCTTGACGCTGCCGATCCGCTGCTTGACGAACGCGACCAGTTCGTCGAGGTCGACCTCGGCCGCGGGCCGGAGCTGGACCACGGCGGTGACCCGTTCGCCCCACTTCTCGTCGGGCAGGCCGACCACGGCACAGTCGCGGACGGCGTCGTGGGCCATCAGCGCCTGCTCGACCTCGGCGGAGTAGACGTTGAACCCGCCGGTGATCACCATGTCCTTGGCGCGGTCGACGACGTGGAGGAAGCCGTCCGCGTCGAGGAAGCCGATGTCGCCGGTGTGGTGCCAGCCGTGGGCGGACGCCTCGGCCGTGGCCTCGGGGTTGCGGTAGTAGCCGGCCATCACCAACGAACCCCGGACACAGATCTCGCCCCGCTCCCCGCGCGGCACGGGCCGGCCCTGCGGGTCGAGGATCGCCACCGTGACCAGCGGCGAGGGTCGGCCGGCCGACGACAGCCGATCCGCGGCGATCGTCCCGTCCGGCCGACGATGCTCGGCCGGGGACATCGTCGAGATCATCATCGGGGCCTCGGACTGCCCGAAGAGCTGCGCCATCGGCCCGATCCGGTCGAGCGCCTCGGCCAGCCTGGCCACCGACATCGGCGCCGCGCCGTACCAGAAGCACTGCAGCGACGACAGGTCCGTGCTGTCGAGCGCCGGATGGCCGAGCACCATGTAGATCACCGTCGGCGGCAGGAACGTGTGGGTGACCCCGTGCCGCTCGATCAGCTCCAGGAACCGGCCCACGTCGGACTTCGCCATGATCACGACCTCGCCGCCGAGCGCGAGGATCGGGAAGCACAGCACGCCGGCCGCGTGGGTCAGCGGCGCCAGGGCCAGGTACACCGGGCGCCCCTCGAAGGGATAGCTCATCAGCGTGATCGCCGACATCGCCTCGAGATTGCGATCGGTCAGCATGACCCCCTTGGGCCGCCCGGTGGTGCCGCCGGTACCGACCAGGGCCACCACGTCGTCGGGCTGGGCGGTCTCGGCGTCCGGGTCCGCGCGCGCGGCGTCGAGCCAGGGGCCGAACGCCTGGGCCGGACCGTCCTCCTCACCGAGGCGGACGAGCGTGGCGAGTTTCGGGAGCGTCGGGGCGATCTCGGCGACCAGCTCGTCGAAGGTCGGCTGGAAGATCAACAGGGAGCAGTCGAACAGGTCGAGCAGCTCGGCGTTCTCCGCGGCCGCGTTGCGCGGGTTGATCGGGCACCACACCGCACCCGCCCGGGCGATGCCGAAGACGCACGAGAACGCCGTCGGGTCGTTGGCCGAGAGGATGCCGACCTTGTCCCCGGGCCCGACGCCCGACCGCCGCAGCGCCCTGGCGACCGCGTGGGAGAGCTCGACGACCTCGCCGTAGGAGAGCGAGCGCCCGTCGAAGGTCAGGCAGGGAGCCTCGGGATCGAGGGAGACGCCCTTGTCGAGGTAGAAGGTCAGCGACATGGTCGTCCCTCGATCGTCGGCATCGTTGCTGACGAAACGACCGTGGCCCGATCCAGGACGGGTGTCAAGATCTACCGGGACGAGCGGTCAGAGAGGTCCACTCGCAGCGCCGAGCGCCCGACGGGGTCGACCCCGGCCCTCCACCCGACCGACTTACGTTCTGGACTTGATCCAGTCAGGTCTTCGTGGTGGGATCGGTCCCGTGCAGAGCCCAGCGCAGATCGAGCGTTCCCTCCGTGACGCCGCGCTGCGTGTCACCGCACCGCGCACCGCCGTGCTGGCGGCGGTGCACGAGCACCCCCATGCCGACACCGAGACCCTGCTCGCGGCGGCGCGGGCACGACTCGGGTCGGTGTCCCACCAGGCCGTGTACGACGTCCTGCGCGCCCTGACCGACGCCGGCCTCGTCCGCCGCATCCAGCCGGCCGGCTCGGTCGCCCGCTACGAGGCGCGGGTGGGAGACAACCACCATCACCTCGTGTGCCGTTCCTGCGGCACGGTGCGCGACGTCGACTGCACCGTCGGCGAGCCGCCGTGTCTGACCGCGTCGGACGACGGCGGCTTCGCGATCGACGAGGCCGAGGTCGTGTACTGGGGCCTCTGCCCCGCCTGCCAGTCTTCGCCCGCGGACCGCTGAGCGCGCGCCCGCCAGACCAGACGCACCCACCACAGGCCCCTCAGGAAGGACCGACGTGACCGACCCGAAGCCCCGCGACTCGTCCGCGAGCCCCCAGGGCACCGACAGCACCGCAAGCCGCAGCGAGAGCGAGAACCCCGCCCTCGCCGGCCCCACCTCCCACACGGAGCACCGGCCGCGGACCAACCGCGACTGGTGGCCGAACCAGGTCGACCTGTCCGTGCTCACCAGGACCTCGCGTGAGTCGGACCCGCTCGGCGACGACGACTTCGACTACAAGAAGGCCGTGGCCCAGCTGGACTTCGAGGCCGTGAAGGCCGACATCGTCCAGGTCATGCGCACCTCGCAGGACTGGTGGCCCGCGGACTGGGGCCACTACGGCCCGCTGTTCATCCGCATGTCGTGGCACGCCGCCGGCACCTACCGGCAGCACGACGGCCGCGGCGGCGCCGGCGAGGGGGCCCAGCGCTTCGCCCCGCTCAACAGCTGGCCGGACAACGGGAACCTGGACAAGGCCCGCCGCCTGCTGCTGCCGGTCAAGCAGAAGTACGGCCGCAACCTGTCCTGGGCCGACCTGCTGGTGCTCGCCGGCAACGTGGCCCACGAGGACATGGGCTTCGAGACCTTCGGCTTCGCCTTCGGCCGGCCGGACGTGTGGCAGCCGGACGAGGTCTTCTGGGGTCCGGAGGACACCTGGCTGGGCGACGAGCGCTACAGCGGCGACGCCCCGCTCGAGCTCGAGGGCGCGCTCGGCGCCGTCACGATGGGCCTGATCTACGTCAACCCGGAGGGCCCGAAGGGCTCGGCGGACCCGGTCGCGTCGGCGCACGACATCCGCGTCACCTTCGGTCGGATGGCGATGAACGACGAGGAGACCGTCGCCCTCATCGCCGGCGGCCACACCTTCGGCAAGGCGCACGGCGCCGGGAACCCGGACCTCGTGGGCCCGGAGCCGGAGGGCTGCCCGGTGTTCTCCGGCGGCCTCGGCTGGAAGAACCAGAACGGCACCGGCAAGGGCCCCGACACCGTCACCAGCGGCCTCGAGGGCGCCTGGACCCCGAACCCCACCCAGTGGGACAACGGCTACTGGGACATGTTGTTCGGCTTCGAGTGGGAGCTCACCGAGAGCCCGGCGGGCGCCAAGCAGTGGAAGCCCAAGGAGGCCGAGGGCCAGGAGCTGGTCCCCGACGCCCACATCGAGGGCAAGAAGAACCCGCCGATGATGGCGACGACCGACCTGTCGCTGCTCGCCGACCCGGAGTACCGCAAGATCTCCGAGCGGTTCCGCGACAACCCCGAGGAGTTCGCCGAGGCCTACCGGCGGGCCTGGTTCAAGCTGCTGCACCGCGACATGGGCCCGGTGTCGCGCTACGTCGGCCCGTGGGTGCCGCAGGAGGTCCAGCTCTGGCAGGACCCGGTCCCGGCCGTCGAGCACGAGCTGCTGTCGGAGTCCGACGCCGCCGAGCTCAAGAAGCAGATCCTGGCCTCCGGTCTGACGGTCTCCCAGCTCGTGCACACCGCCTGGTCGTCCGCGGCGTCCTTCCGCACCACGGACAAGCGTGGCGGCGCGAACGGCGCCCGGCTGCGCCTGGAGCCGCAGGCGAGCTGGCCGGTCAACGCCGGCACCGCCGAGGTCATCGCGAAGCTCGACGAGGTCCGCCAGGCCTTCGGCAAGCCCGTCTCGCTCGCCGACACGATCGTGTTGGCCGGTGCCGCCGCCGTCGAGAAGGCCGCCGCGGACGCGGGCGTGGACGTCACCGTGCCGTTCGCCCCCGGTCGTACGGACGCGTCGCAGGAGCAGACGGACGTCGACACGTTCGGCTACCTCGAGCCGCGCGCCGACGGGTTCCGCAACTGGATCTCCCCGGACGTGAAGCTCGAGCCGGAGACGCTGCTCGTCGACCGGGCCTACAACCTCGAGCTCTCGGCGAAGGACCTGACCGTGCTGATCGGTGGCCTGCGCGTGCTGGCCGCCAACACCGGCGGCACGCAGCACGGTGTCTTCACCGACCGGCCGGGCGTCCTGTCGCAGGACTTCTTCCGCAACCTGCTCGACCTCGGGGTCGAGTGGAGCACGTCGAAGGACACCGAGGGCGTCTACGAGGCCCGCGACGCCCAGGGCAACGTGGTGCGCACCGCCACCGCGGTCGACCTCGTCTTCGGCTCCAACTCGATCCTGCGCGGCATCGTCGAGGTCTACGGCGCCGACGACGCCAAGGAGAAGTTCGTCCGTGACTTCGTCAAGGCCTGGGACAAGGTCATGAACCTGGACCGCTTCGACCTGCGCTGACCGCTCCGCTCGACGACGCCCTGGCCCGCCGCACCCGCGGCGGACCAGGGCGTTCGCCGTGCTGCAGGGGAATGCCCCGTCGTCGGGCCTCGCCCACCACCTCGCGCGTCGTCGGTCCGGCTCGCCGTTCCGGCGGCCGCGCTCCGGCTGCAGGTCGAGCGCCCGCGCGCCGCACCGGAGGCGGTGAACCGCGCCGTCGGTGGATCACGAAGAAGGGTGCGTGAACCAGCCGAGGGCGCAGGCCCGGGTCGCGGGCGCGGTGCCGCCGCCGTCCGACGAGGAGCTGCTCGGCGCCGTCGCCGCCGGGTCGGGTGCTGCGCTCGGCGCCTTGTACGACCGCTACGGGCGCCGGGCGTGGTCCTTGGCCCGGCGGATCTGCGGGGACCAGACATTGGCCGAGGATGCGGTGCAGGACGGGTTCCTGACGGCGTGGAGGCAGGCGGCGCGGTTCGATCCGGCGCGCGGTGGCGCGTCGAGCTGGCTGATGACGCTCGTGCATCATCGAGCCGTCGATCTCGTCCGCCGTGAGGACGCCGTCCGTCGCCGCACCATGAACGGCGAGGTGGTGGACCAGATCCTGCCCGCGGAGCCCGGAGCGGACGCCGGTGCGCTCGATGCCGTGGTGGCCGGGTCGGTACGGACCGCACTGGACGAACTGCCCGCGGAACAGCGGCGGGCCCTGGCGCTGGCCTACTTCGGCGGGTACACCCAGCGGGAGGTCGCGTCGTTGACCGGTGTTCCGCTGGGCACGGTGCCGGGCTCCGGGAGCGGATCCTGGCGGCTGCCGTCGCAGAGTTCGGCGGACGCCCGCCCGTCCCGGGCGGACGCCTCGACGTGGTGGCCGCGTCGTCGGCCGATGCGGTGAGACCGCGTCCACCGCGGCGACGCCTGGTGACCGTGGTGGCCGCTGCAGCCTGCGTGATCGCCGTCGGTGGGCTGGCGGGGCAGGCGGCGAGCATGCGGTCCCCCCATGACACCGAGGTGGCGCAGAGTCGGGACCTGGGCCGGATCGTGACCGGACTGCCCGACGCCGGCGCGCCGCGCCCACTGGGCACCTTCGGACGGGGTCACCACTCTGCCGGCCCGTCCGGTGCGGTCACGACGCTCGCCGTCTCCCTGGAGCCCGGCCGGATCGCCCCGGTCTCCCCGACGCGAGTGGTGGCCAGCGGCCACCTCGGCTGAGAAGGGCCGCCGGCCGGCGAGTACCGGTCGTGGGCCACCACGCCGGGCCGGTCCCGTGTCGACGGCTGCCTCGGCACGGCCCGCGACGTTTTGCACCATCACCTGATCGGAGGTGAACCGGAAATCGTCGGAGAACGTAGTCGAGGGCCTCGCCGAACCGCATCAGCAATCACGCCGAAGACCCGATGAATGGCTCGGAGGAACGAGCCGGAACAACGGGAGAAACGATGAACAAGCCCTTTCGGTTGGCCGCTGCAGGCGCCGTCGCCGCACTGACCGTGACCCTCGCCGCGTGCGGGGCGTCGGCGGACTCCGCCGACCCCTCGCCGGCGGCCGCCGCGCCGATGTCGCAGGCCCCGATGTCGGGGTCCCCGATGTCCGGGGCCACGGGTGCGGGGGTCACCACCGAGGCGGACGTGTTCGGGCCGGCCTGCGACCAGCTGCCGCAGGGCGACGCCCCGGGCTCGCTCGACGCCATGGGCCCGCAGCCGGTGGCCACCGCCGCGAGCACCAACCCGCTGTTGAGCACGCTGGTCACCGCCGTCGGCAAGGTTCCGGGCCTGGCCGACACCGTGAACCAGCAGGAGGCGATCACGGTGTTCGCCCCGTACAACGGCGCATTCGACGAGGTGCGGACCCAGCTCGGGGACCAGGCGTTCACCGAGCTGCTGGACAACCCGACCCAGCTCGGGGACCTGCTGTCCTACCACATCGTCCCGCAGCGTGACGACGCGCAGGGCCTCATCGACGCGGGCACGACGAACCAGCTGGCGGGCGGCACCGTGACGATCGGCGGCACCGCGCAGGCGCCGACCCTCACCGACGGCACGGGCAACACCGCGAACGTCCTCTGCGGCAACATCCCCACCTCGAACGCCACCGTCTTCGTGATCGACAAGGTCCTCATGCCCGCGTCCTGACAGCGGACGAGCGGGGTGAGCACCGAGGGGGTGCTCACCCCGCGCCGGCTGTGCGGTCCGGGAACCGCCGGGGCCGCCTCAGGACCCCTTCGGGAGCCGGCAGTGGATCGCCACCGCGAGCACCAGCACCGCCAGGCCGGCCAGCGACATCACCGGCTGCAGAACGTGGTAGCGCTGCATCACCAGCAGCTGCACCGCGATCCACCCGACCTGCGCCGCTCCGGCCAGCACGGACGCCACGACCGCGCGGCGGTCGTGGCGCAGCTCGAGCACCGCGGCCGCCACCATCGGGACGGCGACGACGAGCAGCAGGAACACCCCGGGCCACAGCCACGACGTGAACGGGGTCCCGGCCAGCCAGTCGTCGGGCATCCCGATCAGGTTCCCGGCCGCGAGCCCGACGCCACCGTAGATCGCAGCCGCGGCGATCAGCAGTTCGAGGCCGGCGAGCGCGCGGACCGCCGCGGTGGCCCGACGACCGTTCGCCGCGGTCAGGGCCGTACCGCCGTCCGGCGAAGCGACCCGATCAGCACTCCCCGCCCCGCCGCGGCGATCGACGCGCGGGCCGGGTGCCGGCTCAGGAGGCATGGGCGTCGAGGTGCCGCACCGCCGGACGGAGCCGGCGGCCGTGCAGCAGCTGCAGCGGTATCGAGATGACGTGCCCGTCGCGGCCGGCGACCCAGGGGCCGGGCAGCATCGCGGACAGGTTCTCCAGCCGGTCGGGCACGACGACCTCGTAGGCTTCCCCGACGCCGAGCACCGTCCAACCCGCGCGCGCGACAGCATCGATCTGATCGGCCTGGAAGCCGACGACCGCGTGCCGGACGGCGGCGGCGAGCGTGCTGCCCTCAGCGGTCCGGAACACGACCTCCTCGCCGTCGAGCACGAAAGCCACGGGATGCGCGGCGGGCAACGCCCCACCGGTGTACAGCACCCTGCCGACCTGTACCCGGGCGAGCAACGCCAGGCACCCGGAACGGCTGATCTCACTCAGCTCGCCGCCGACGTCGTCCACGACCTCTCCTCCTCGCCTTCGTTCCGGCGCGTGCCGGAATGCACCGGGGCGACCATGATCGCCCGCGCCGCCACGACCCTGGCTGGTTCCGCTTCCCGCACCAGGGACCAAGGACTCCGACTCGCCTCGGCAGCTTGGGTATGGTGACGGGCTCGTCGCCCGTCGACATCGTCGTCCCCGGACCCGATCCCGACGCCCCCAGGTTCCCCCAGCCACGCCACCCGGAGGGGTGGCCGAAGGTCCTGGCTGTTGCCGCGATGGACCTGCTCCGCCCGCCGCGTCCGACGGCCCGACGAGGGCCTCTGGCCCCTACGACCGGAGGCATCGTCCACGACAGGCTGCAGGAGACGAAGGAGATCACCATGCGGACCCGACTCCGGCAGCGGCAGCTCCGGCATCTCACCGACGGGCGCCTGTGGCGCTTCTGGCTCACCGGCTGGGTCGGACTCGCCGCGCTGGCCTTCGCCAACGGCACCCTGCGGGCCATGGTCTACCAGGACCTCGTCGGCGAGACCGCGGCGCGGCAGATCGCGACCGGGGTCCTGCTGGTCGTGATCGGGATCTACGTGACGGTCCTGCACCACCGCCGCCCACTGCCCGACACCCCCACGGCCCTCGCCGTCGGCGCGGCCTGGGCCGCGATGACGCTGGCCTTCGAGTTCGGCGTCGGCCACTACGTGCTCGGCACCCCGTGGCAGACCCTGCTCGCCGACTACGACCTCACCCAGGGTCGTCTCTGGGTCCTGGTCCCGATCGCCACCCTGCTCGCGCCCGCGCTCGTCCGCTCCCAGCAGCAACGCTGACGATCCGGCAGCAGCCGGCCGCCGATCAGGCCTGCCACCGCCCCGGCCCCGAGCAGGCCGGCACTCGCCGCCGTTCCGAGACCACGGCGGACGCACACCTCCGGCCGGATCACCGCGGGTTCCGGTGGGGGCGGCGGCGGCTCCAGCTGGTTCTCGCGCGCGGTGGCCGCCCAGGCCGCGATGAAGATCAGGAACCGGGACACCGTGTAGATGAAGATCATGAGGCCGAGGATCGGGCCGAACGCGATGCCGGTCGGGGAGCGGGTCACGAACGCCAGGTAGACCACCATCCCCTGCTTGATGATCTCGAGGCCGACCGCGGCGCCGATCGCCGCCCGTCCCGCACTGCGCCAGGTCAACTGCCCGCGGGGCAGCCGCGCGTAGACCCAGACGAACAGCAGCCAGTCGGCGAGCAGGCTCAGGACGACGCCGAGCGCCATGAGGAGCCAGCGGCCCCAGCCGAGGTCGGCGAGCCCGAGGAACTCCAGGATCCGCCCGGCGAAGACGCCGGCCGCGGTGGTGATGCCGAACGACACCACCAGCGCCAGGCCCAGCCCGAGCAGCGCCACCAGGTCGATGCGCAGGCGGCGCAGGAACGGCGGCGGCAGCGGCGGTTGGCCCCACTGCTCGGACAGCGCGGCCCGCAGGTTGCTCATCCACCCCAGGCCCGTGTAGACGGCGATGACCAGGCCGACCACACCGACCGTCGAGGCGGAGGCCACGGCCTGGTCGATGATCGAGTTCACCGTGTCGTCCAGCCCGGCCGGGAGGGCCTCGTCCACGTGGGCCCGCACTCGCGCGAGCGGCTCCGGGTCCGCGACCAGCACCAGCGTCACCACGGCGAACGCCACCATGACGAGGGGGACCAGCGCCAGCAGGCTGAAGTAGGTGATCCCGGCCGCGTAGTGGTTGCCGTGCCGTTCGGTGTAGCGCACCCCGGCGCGTACCAGGTGGTCGAGCCACGGACGACGCCGTCGGAGGCGGTCGAGACCCGACACGACGGTCGACTGGTCGGTCACCACGGCCTCCCCGGGCGGTCTGCGTTGCGGTGATCCACGGTCGCGAACGCGTCGCCGGCCCCGCTCACCTGCGCGGGGTGACGTTCGGGCTCGGCGCGGTGCGCCTTCGCATCGCGATCGGGGTGCTCGGCGGGTCGGCCATGGCCGCCACCGTCGCCGTGCTGACCGGAGCCGCCGCCGTGCGACTCGTCGCCCGGCCCGACTCCGGCCCTGGTCCCGGGTCATGGAAGAGAGACGGCGACACGCGGGATGCGGCGTGAACGGAGGCTGGGGGGACGACGTCGATCACCTCGCCCCCCGTCACGCGGGCCGGAGCGTTCTGGTCCTCGGCAGCATCTCGACCGGCGGGCCGGTCTCGCGGCAGCTCCCGGACTTCACAGGTACGCCCCGGGTTCGAAGGCCGGGGGGAGCCGGCCCGGAACGATCCGGCGGCCGCTGATCTGCTGCGGGATCAGACGCATCCAGTGCCCGTGCTCGCCCGGCGCCCACGGCTCGACGCCGCTGGCATGAGTACGTTCGACGAGCTCGGCCCGGTGCTCCGCGGTCACCTCCTCGGCCAGCCCGCGTACGAGCACGCTCCAGCCGGCTCGCGTCCCCCTGTCGATCTGGTCGACCTCGAAGGTGACGTTCGCGTGGTCGGCCGCGCCGAGCTTGGTCCCGGCGTCCGTGCGGATGACGATGATGCTGCCGTCGAGTGCGTAGTTCACGGGGAAGATCAACGGGTAGTGCTCGGCGTTCACGCCCAGCCGCCCGATCTGCTCGGTGCCGAGGAGGCGGTAGCACTCGTCGGCCTCCAGGACCTGCAGCTCCCGGTCGCGTTCGGCTTCGGTCATCGGTTCTCGTCCTCTCGGGGTGACGCTCTCGGGCAGACCCGGACGTGGCCATCGTCTCCTGATCCGCACCGGAAGTCATCGCAGCGCTGCGCGGGCGCGTTCACCGCCCCTGGTCCCTGCCCTGTCGGGCTCGGCCGAACCCGGACGGTGACCGATCGATCGGAGGTACCGGCCGCCGCCTCCGTGTACATCCGGACGGCCCCTTCCCTGCGGCCCTCGACGATCCGGGCTGCAGCCGAGACGTCGACCTTGTGCCCTGCCGGGCCAGGTCCTCGGTCCGCATCCGCGCCCGCGTCTGCGGGGGAGAGTCGTGTCGTGACGACGACCGGTGCCCCGACCTCACGGACTCGGTTGGCCCACCTGGACGGCCTCAAGGTCGTCCTGGTGGCCTGGGTCATCGGCGGCCACGCCCTGCTGGGCTACTCGGCGGTGGGTGGGTGGGCCTACGACGAGGTGCGCGAGGTGACGTTCGCGCCGGGTGTCGAGATCGGGTTGGTCGCGGTCCTGGGGCCCTCCGGGCTGTTCGTGATCGGCCTGTTCTTCTTCGTCGCCGGCCTGCTCACCGAGGGCGCGGTACACCGGCACGGACCGGCCCGGTACGTGCGGGACCGCTTGGTCCGCCTGGGCCTGCCGTGGCTGCTGTCGGCGCTGCTGATCTGGCCCGCCTCGGTGTGGGTGGCGGCGGTGTCCGCGGGCGAGCAGGTGTCGCCGTGGTGGGTGTTCACCCACCGTGACCCGTTCCTCGACGCCGGGTCGCTCTGGTTCGCCCTGGTCCTGCTCGTCTTCTCGATCGCGTTCGCCGGCTGGACGGTCCTGCGCGGCGGGCATCCCGCGCCGTCCGGTGCGTTGGGCGGGGGACACGTCGCCGGGGCGGCGGTCGCGATCGCCGTCGCCACCGTCGTGGTGCGACTGGCGTTCCCGGCCCGCAGTGGTCAGATCGCCGACCTGCACCTGTGGCAGTGGCCGCAGTGCCTCGGCATGTTCCTGCTCGGGGTCGCCGCGGCCCGCCGGGGATGGGCGGTGCACATCCCCGACCCGATCCGCCGGGCGTGCAGCTGGATCACCGTCGGGGTGCTGGTGGCGCTGCCCGTCGTCGCCGTGGCCAGCGGTCTGCACGACGTCGCCCGCGACGACGGGCCCTATCTGGGCGGCTGGACCTGGCAGGCTGCGGCGACCGCGGCGGTCGAGGCGCTCCTGGTGACGTGCGGGTCGATCGCGCTCGTGGGACTCGCGGAGCGGCGGCTGCACCGGACCGGACCCCGGGCGCGGCGGTGGTCGCGCGCTGCCTTCGCGGCCTTCGTCGTCCAGGGACCGGTGCTGATGGTCGCGGCGACGGCGCTGCGCCCGCTGCCGGCACCCGCCGAGGTCAAGGCCCCGGTGGTGGCGGTGGTGGCGATCCTGGTGTGCTTCTGGCTGGGTGGGCTGTGGAGTGACGCGGCCCGCCGCCGGCGTGGGGATCGACGGGCATCCGCGGCGGAGGGCGACGCGCGGGATGGCCTGCTGTGACCCGGCGCTCCGTCGACGCCGCCCAGGCGTCCCCGGCGCTGCACCACGTCGACTTCGGCGGTCCGCCCGGCGCCGCGACCGTGGTGTGCGTGCACGGGCTCGGCGGGTCGCACCTGAACTGGGATCTGCTGGCGCCGCTCCTGCGCGCGCGGTACCGGGTGCTGGCCGTGGACCTTCCCGGCTTCGGGCTCAGCCCGCCGCCCCGGGGTCCGGCGACGGTCCGGCGCAACGTCGACGCGCTGGCCGGGTTCCTCGCGTCCTGCGGAGGGCCCGTGACCCTCGTCGGCAACTCGATGGGCGGCCTCGTCGCGGTCCTGGTCGCCGCGGGACACCCGGACCTGGTGCGAGCGCTGGCACTGCTCGATCCGGCACTGCCCGCACCGGGACGGCTGCTGCGGTCGCCGGAGGCCCTTGCCCGGGTCCTGGCCTACGCCGTCCCGGGCGGCGGGGAGTGGCTGCGGCGCGCCCGGCGCAGACGGATCGGCGCGCGGGCGACGGTCGAGGGGACGCTGCGGCTGTGCGGGATCGACCCCGACACGGTGCCGCCCGCGCTGATGGCGCGGTCCGTCGCCCTCGTCGAGCACCAGGACGACGTGGTCGGCTTCGACCGCGCCTTCCTGTCGGCGTCGCGGTCGTTGACCTGGGCCATGGCCCGGGCACACACCTACGAGTCGGCGATGACGGCCCTGCAGATCCCGGTGCTGCTCGTGCACGGCGACCGCGACGGGCTCGTCCCCGTCGGCGCCGCCCGCACGGTCGCCCGGCGTCACCCCGACTGGCGCTACGTCGAGCTGAAAGACGTCGGACACGTCCCGCAGCTGCAGGCCCCCGACGAGGTCGCGGGACTGCTCCTGCCCTGGCTCGACGAGATCGGCGCGGCGCCGCCCGGGTAGGCCCGCGTTCCTGTACCGACCGCACCCGCTGTTTCGGACGTCGTTCTGACGGACCTCAGCGCCACTGCGGCCCTACGGTCAGCCGCTGCGCGGCGCTCCGTCGCGGGGACCGGGTGCTTGCCGGACAGCACCGGCGACGACACCGAGGCCGGCACCGATGGCCGCGCCAAGCGCGATGCCAGGTCCGCGCGCTACGACGACGCCCACGGTCATGCCGATGCCGGCCCCCCAGCGCGACCCCCACGCCCGGGCCCACACCTGCCGTGCGTCCCTTGATCTCCGTCATCGCTGTTGCGCTTCCTCTCCCGGCGCCTCGGCCTGCACCCTCGACGGCCTGCGACCGCTGGGACGGCGGTCGAACCCGAGCCTTCCACGGGTGAGAGCAACCAGGAGTGCCGCTACCGCAAGGAGCGTGCCCAGGACGACGAGGTCGACGGTGAGGTTGTCGTCGACCAGGAGGAGGTGGTCCAGCGACGGAGTGAAGGCTCCGTGCGGCAGCACGCAGAGCAGGACGCTCTCGGTGCGGTTGTAGAGCCAGGTGCAAACCCGAACAGCGTCGGCGCCCACAGAGACCACGAGATCGCGTAGGCCAGGACGACGAAGGCGAGAAGAGGACGCTGCGCCGCCCAGCGGGTGATCCCGCGTCTCGATCGCGCCGAACCGTCCACCCCGGCCGCTCCGTCGAGTTCCGACCCCATGTGTCGGCCTCTTCCCGTGCGTGGTTCGCCGAGGCTGTCCCCGGCTGATGCACCCGAACCTCTGACCAGCGCGCGAGGGGCATCAGCGCTTGGGGCATCCACCTGGCCACACCGCTGTCGGGCCGGCCGGCGCAGCAGTCCGTCGTTGCGGGCGAGCTGGTCATGGTCAGTTGCCGCTCCGGCGGTCGACGCGCTGACGATGCGGAGTGGCCGGGCGCGGGGAGGTGTCGGCCGAATCCCCGCAGCGGCCGGCCTCAGCGCCTTCCGCGTCGGCGGTGCACCCCGACCACCCCGCCGACGACCGTCACCGCACCCACGACGATCAGGACAGCGGGCACGATCACCGACCACGTGATCGTGAGCAGCCCCAGTTCCTGCAACAGGAACACCACACCGAGCAGCAGGAAGCCCAGACCGGCACCGAGCACGCCCGCCGAGAACTCCGGGAACGCCCCGGAAGGGGCCGTCTCAGGAACCGACACGGTGCACCTCCACGTCCCCGACCCCCAGGTCGACCGCGACGACGGGCGCCGGCGAGGTCACGGACCGGGACCACGACAGATCGACACCCTCCTCGACCTTGCCCCCGTCGACCGTCACGCTGCCGGCGACGACGTCGGCCTCGACCCCGACCGCGGCGGACGCCAGGACGCGCACCACGACCTTGCCGGCCCCGACGTGCACGGCCATCCGCCCCCCGGTGGGCAGGGCGGAAGCGGTCAGATCGATCTCGACCGTACCGGCGGCCAACCTCGTGTCCGCCGGCCACCCACCCGGTCCCGCGGCAATGGTCCGGTCGCCGACGGGACCGGCGAACCGAGCCGCGCCGACCCCGACCCCGGCCGCCAGCACGGCCAGCACGACCCCGATCACCACGACGTCCGCGCGGCCCCGCCCACCCGCCAGCGACAGCAGCAGGACCACGCCGACCAGGACGAGCCCGACGGCCGGCACGAACCGCCACGGAACGGAGACACCCTGCGCGCCGAGCATCGAGCCGACGCCGACCGCGACGATCAACGACCCGAGCACGATGCGCCCCCACTGCGGGCCCGCCCTGCGCCGGATCCGCGGCGCCTCCACGACGCGGGGCTCGGTCGCCGTCACGACCGCCCCCGATGCCCCGACACGAGCACGACGATCCCGACGGCGACGACGACCAGCGGCCAGAACACCTCGGCACCGAACCAGGGCATCCACTGCCGGGCCAGGAGCAGGGCGCCGAGCCCGATCAGCACGGCGCCCCAGGCGATCGCGACGGTGTACCGGTCCCCGGTCGCGGGTGCGGTGTCCGGCTCGTCCTCGTCGGCCTCCGGGACGACGATCCAGGCGACGACGTAGGCCAGCACGCCGAACCCGCCCGAGAGGGCCAGCGCGACAGCGGCGATCCGCAGCAGCACCGGGTCGACGTCGAGGTAACGGGCGACGCCGCCGCACACGCCGCCGAACACGCGGTCCCGCCGGCTGCGGCGCAGCCTGCGGGTCTCACCACGCCCGACGGGCGGAGAGACGGACGGGGGCGGGAAGTCGGGTCGGGTCACGGTGCACCTCCGAGGGGCTCGCCGACGACGATCCCGGCCGCCGCAGGACCCCGTCCCGGGGCGAGGGCACCGAACCGGGGCACCGGACGTCCCGTTCCTCCGGACCGCAGGACCCGCCCGCTCCGTGACCACCGCCGTCAGGGTTACGAGCGCGGCTCGCCGGCGGTCGACCGGTGTTGGTGCGGCCGTCGGGACTGCGGCGGGGCGACAGGGCGTCGCCGAGGCGTGCGACGTCCCCGGACGAGGGTGAGGAGCGGCCCGCGACACCGAGGCGGAGTGGCGGCGCCCGCGGTCGCGGCCCCCCGACCCGACGTCCTCGTGGTCGGTGTCGGGCCGCTTGCGCTGGCCCTGCCGGCGTACGCGTACGGTGCCCGGGTCCGCGTGGTGGAGCTGACCGCGCGACCCGGGGTGCATGGGCTGCTACCCAAGCAGGGCCCGCCCCCTCGCCCAGGGCCCCGGCCCCACGACCATCGACCCGGGGCGCCGGGCCGTCGGTCCGGCGCAGCGGGGACCTGTGGCACTGCTGGCCGGATCATCCGATGGCCGACGCTGCCGCAGTGAGGAACGACAACGCGATCCCGGTGGACGACGCCACGTCTCCGCCCGGCTCCCACTGCACGGTCCAACTCGGCGTCGGCATCGCCTCGGATCTGGGCGATTATGCGAGCTCGGTCATCGGCCGCGTGCTCGAGCACCGCGGGCGTGGTTCGGCGCCGGCCCGCGTGCACGTCGTGAGGCACCGCGACCCGGCTCGCCCGCTTCCGGTGACGGCCCGCGCCGTGGTGGACCTGGACGGGACCGTGATCACCGCCCATGCGGAGGCGGCGACTCCCCGTGCCGCCGTCGACCTTCTCGTGGCGCGACTCACGCGCCGGCTCGAGAGGATGCGTCGTCCCGCCCGGGAGGGTGCGCACGGTCTTCCCGGTCCGAACCTGCGCCGCACCGGCGAGCTGCGGTGAGGGACGCCGTCACCGTCGTCGGGGCCGATGATCCCGCCGCGGCGCCGCTGCCGATACCTCCGGTGGCGACGCTCCGAGCCGGCGTCGGGGGTGTGGCCGCATCGCCCCCCGCACCTCGCACCGCGGGACAGCCCGCCGCGCGACAGTTGCTCGGCGCAGGCCCAACGGCACTGCTGGCGAAGCGCTCCGGCCACGCCCGCGCGATCGGGTTGTCGCCGCAGGTCGATCAGACGCCAGTGCCGACGGCGACCTCCCCGCATCGGACGCGCGTCATCGGGCGGACCGGCGTTGGGTCTCGTACACCGCGGCCTCGGTGCGCCGCGAGTAGCCCAGCTTGTGCAGCAGCGAGGAGACGTAGTTCTTCACCGCCTTCTCGGCCAGGAAGAGCTCCGCGCCGATCTGCCGGTTGGTCAGCCCGTCGGCGACCAGCCCGAGGATGCGCCGCTCCTGCGGGGACAACGCCTCGTAGAGGGGGTCCTCCGGCTTGTCCCCGGCGCGGAGCCGCTCGAGCACCAGGGCGGTGGCCTCGGGGTCGAGCAGCGACCCGCCGGCGGCGAGGGTGCGCACGGCCCCGATCAGGTCGATGCCGGCGACCTGCTTGAGCAGGTAGCCCGAGGCGCCGGCCATGATCGCGCCGAACAGCGCCTCGTCGTCGGAGTGCGAGGTGAGCATGAGGCAGGCCGGGGGCGGCTCCATCGCCGAACGCACGTCGCGGCAGACGGTCACGCCGTCGCCGTCGGGCAGCCGCACGTCGAGGATGGCCACGTCCGGGCGGGCGGCCGGGATCCGGGCCAGGGCCTGGGCGGCGGTGCCGGTCTCGCCCACGATGCGGATGTCGTCCTCGGTCTCGAGCAGTTGGGCGATGCCGCGTCGGACGATCTCGTGGTCGTCGAGCAGGAACACCGAGATGGGCACGCTTCCTCCTCGTGCATGCGGTCGATCAAGACCGTATCCAATGCGCGAGCGGGGTGCCGAGGTGCGGCCCGATGTTCCGTACGGACGGGCCGGAGCACTTCCCGTTCGTCCGGCTTCTTCCTGCTCGCGGTTGCTGTTGATGACGTGGATGTAGACGAGGCCCGCTCACCTCCCGCGCCGGCGCACTCCGCCCCCGCCGATCAGGAGAGGTTGCCCAACCGTGCTCGGAGCTGCGTTCGGGTCAGCGGAGGGGAACGGTCCACGTCAGAGCGGTGCCGCGCGGTACGCGAGCGTCGATGGTGAACGAGCCGCCGCGCTGCTCGGCTCGACGGCGCATGTTCTGCAGTCCGCTTCGACGACCGTCGACCGGGATGCCGACGCCGTCGTCACGGATCCGCAGGAGGAGCTGACCGTCGGCCGCGGTCAGGTCGACCTCCGCCATCGTGGCGTGGGCATGACGGGCGATGTTGGTCAAGGCCTCACGTGCGACGGCGAGGAGATCGGGCGCCAGGTCGGGGCCGGCGACCGTCTCGATCGGGCCCGCGAACCGCACCACGGGCTCGAAGCCGAGCACCGCTGTCAGCTCGGTGGCCAGGTCCAACACCTGAGCTCGCAGTCCCTCGGGCCCGGAAGCCGGGGGCTGGTTGAGGGCGAAGATCGTGGTGCGGATCTGGCCGATGACCCCGTCGAGCTCACCGACGGCGTCGAGGACGCGCTGGGTCGCGCGCCCGGCCGGCATTCCGGCTGCGGTGCTGTGCAGGGACAACCCCGTGGCGAACAGCCGCTGGATGATGTGGTCGTGCAGATCCGCGGCGATGCGGTCGCGCTCGTCGAGCAGCACCAGCCGCTCCTGCTCGACCCGGGCATCGGCCAGCTCCAGCGCGACCGCCGCCTGATTGGTGAACCCGGCGGCCATGGCCAGGTCTTCGGCGGTGAACACGGGGCGGCCGCGGCGACGGACGACGGTCAGCACGCCCCGTCCGGTGTGTGCGCCCGCCAGCGGAAGGATCATCATCGGACCCACGTCGAAGCTCGTGGCGATGCCGGACCCCCCGTCCTCGAGCGAGGTGAGCCGCGACGGTGTGCCGGTGTGCAGGGCATCCCGAAACAGTGGGGTGTCTGCGGGAAGCTCCAGGTCGGGCAGATCCTCGGCACCGACCCTGGCTGCGGAGTGCAGCCGTTCGTCGTCCTCGTCGCGGAGCCAGATCGAGACCACGTCGGCATTCGCCGTGCTCAGGCACAGGTTCGCGATCAGCGTCCAGGGGTCCGGGGTCCGCCTCCGCGACTCGGGGCCGTCCGCGGTGAGCGCTTCGGGCGGGGTGAGCACGGTGTGGGTGACGGTGGCCGCAGCACGCAGCCACTCACCGCGGTCGCGGGCGATGTTGTACAGGCGGGCGTTGTCGATGGCCACCGCGGCGGACGCGGCCAGGGCCAGCGTGAGTTCCTGGTCCTCGGCGGTGAACTCGCCGTGGGTGCTCTCGGCGAGGTAGAGGTTGCCGAAGACCTCGTCGCGAATTCGGATGGGCACCCCGAGGAAGCTGTTCATCGGGGGGTGTCCGGTGGGGAAGCCCGACGAGCGGTCGTCGTCGGAGATGCGGGAGAGCCGGATGGGCTCGGGCGTGTCGATCAACGCCCCGAGCAACCCCTTGCCCTGCGGCAGGTGCCCGATGGTGGCGGCGGCGTCCTCGGACATACCGGAGTGGATGAACTCGATCAGGTGCCCGTCGGAGCCGATCACGCCGAGGGCCGCGTACCTCGCGCCGACCAGCTCTCGCGCCTCCTCGACGATGCGCCGCAGCACCACGGGCAGGTCCAGGTCCGAGCCGACGGCCTGATGGGCACGCAACAGGCCCCGCAGCCGCCCCTGACTGGCCATCACCTCCTGCGCCCGGTCGACGAGCTGACCCAGGAGCTGGTCCAGCTCGAGGCGCGGAACGTCGACGAACGCAAACCCCCGGTTCGCGTCCTGTCCGCCGGGGTCGGGAGGCGTGTCCGATCGCGTCCCGGACCCGTGGCGCCCCTCCGCCTCGGTCACCACACTCACCACCTGTCGAGACTCTCCCGCGAGGAGCGCGTCACCAGCCGGGCCGCCTGCTCGGGTTTCTCTCTGCTCGGCTGCGGTGTGGCCAAAGACCGTTGAGCTTGCTGACCACGAGCCGTTCGCCCCCGGTTCCGACCATACCCAGCTGCCTCCCCACCCCGTCCAGGATCAGGCTGGTTTCGGCCGCGGAGAACTCGGTCTGGCTGCCCCGGATACTGGGAGAGGGCGCCGACCGCCCCGTCATCCTTGCGATGCGAAGTTCCTGACGGGAGAGCTCAACCGGTGCCATCGATCTCCCGTGGGCGGCTGACCGCCGACGGTGTCGTTCGTCAGGTACCGGGACGAGGGCCTGCCGTCGGCTGTCGTCCCGGCTAGGAGCCGAATTCGCCGGCCGAGGCGCGAGAGTCGGCGAGTCCGCCCAGGCTCCGGCCCCAGCTGCGTGCACGGTCCTCCTCACCATCGGCCAGGGGCCCTCTGGTGTCGGCGACGAAGAAGTGCTCGGCAGGCGCAATGATCGTCGCGCCGAGCTTGCTGAGGAGCTTCTCCTCCGTCCGGGCGGCATGGTCCATCTTCGTCAGGATGCGATGTCCGCTGCCTCGGGTGTCGAAGGCGGCCGCAGCGAGCCCGGTACGAGGCACGCGCACGGCCTGCAACCACTCGTGCAAGCCGGTGGTGGTGTCGGCGATCGTGGCGCCGTGCTGCGTCACCGCGCTCTCTCGCGTGGAGGGCCGGGGCATGCCGAACGCATGGTTGGGACCACCCACGACGAGCAGCTCCACATCGGGGCCGATCTCGGCGGGGGCCTCGCCCGCGGCGAGGACCTCGGCGGCCAGGACGGGTGACAGTCCGTCGGCGATCGCGTACGCGATCACGCGGGCATCCCCGAACACCGACTCGTAGACCACCAGGGCGCGGGTCACGCGCTCACCACCTCGTTTGCTCGCTCGTCCACGCACCTGACGCTAGAGAGGTCCACTGCGCGCGTCCTACGGACGAACGGCCTCCGTCGCCGGGCGAGAGGTCGCGCAGCGATCGGCCGCGTGGCCTGGCTCCTCCGTGGCCACAGCTCGGACCGGCAACCGTTCTTCCAGGGGGCCGTCCACGCCATCTGCGCTTCGCTGCTTCTGCAGGCGCGCTGGGACCCGGCCCCTGACGTGATGAAGGGGCGGGGCCTCCCGCTCCTCGTGGCCCTCGGCTCATGCTCGAGGTGCTTCGCGCCAACGATGTGGGGAGGCCCCGGTGAGCGAAGCATACGAGGGACGGCAGATCGTCGGGATGGATCTGCACCGGCGCCGGTCGGTGCTGGTGCGGATGACCGAGTCCGGGGAACATCTGGAGACGGTGCGGATCTCCAACGACCCGGAGTACCTGGCGCAGGTCATGGCCCGCGCCGGGGAGGACCTGGAGGTGGTGCTGGAGGCCACCTACGGTTGGTACTGGGCCACGGACACCCTCGCCGAGCTGGGCGCGACTGTGCATCTGGCGCACCCGCTGGGGGTGAAGATGTTCTCCCTTCGGCGGGTGAAGAACGATCAGCGCGACGCCGCGGATCTGGCCGACCTGCTGCGGATGGGGCGGTTGCCGGAGGCGTGGATCGCCCCGCCCGCGACGTGGGAACTGCGTGGGTGGGTGCGGCAGCGGGCGAAGCTGGTCGGGATCCGGTCGAACCTGAAGTGCCAGGTCCACGCCGTGCTGGCCGGCGCCGGGGTGGCGGTGCCGATGAGTGATCTGTTCAGCCCCGGCGGGCACAAGCTCCTCGCCGCCACCGCGCTGGCGGTCGGGTCGAGAGCGCGGGTGGACTCGCTGCTGCGGTTGATCACCGCGCTGGACTTCGAGATCGACACCTACGCCCGCCTGGTCGCCGGCCGGTTACGCACCGACCCCGGCTACCTGGCCATCCAGGCCGTCCCCGGGGTCGGGCCGGTCCTGGCCGCGGTGTTCGTCGCCGAGATCGGCGACATCAGCCGCTTCCACCGACCCCAGCAGTTGACCTCGTGGGCCGGGCTCACCCCGACCCACCGGGAATCCGACACCACCGTGCGCCGGGGTCGGATCACCAAGCAGGGCTCCCGGCTGGTGCGGTGGGCCGCGGTCGAGGCCGTGCAACGCGTCCCGGCCCACACCCGCCTCGGGCAACGCCGGGATCGGGTCGCCGACCGGCGGGGCCGCAACATCGGGGTCGTCGCCGCCGCCCGGGACCTGGTCACGCTGGTGTTCTACGGGCTCCGTGATCACCACATCCGCTGCCTGCACCCCGCCGCCGGTGCGGCGTGAGCAGGCCCGACAACGGGGTGGGCGCGGATCGTACGAGTCATGATCCCCGAGCCGGCTCGGCGTGATCGTCCCGTCTGATTGATCTCGCCCACCACCCTGTCTTGTCGCAGCGCACCATGGCGCCCGGCGTTGACTAGCCGGCGCGGCGAAGGGATGACCGACGACCCCTTTGGGGCTCGTCCACATCAAGCCGGGACCACGGCTTCGGCGCAGCACACACACCCCCGCCTCGATGGGCAGGAGCCACCGACACCTTGCGCGATCTCGCCAGCTGAACAGCATGCGCCGCTGTCACCGTAGGCGTCAGCCGTCGCCTCTTCGATCAACGCAGCCAACTCGACATCCCCTCCGCCCACGCCGCCGAGCCTACGGCCAGGCCCGCTCACCACAGGTGCAACCCGAGAGCTGGGGATCGCTCCCGCAAGACCAAACCGCCCAGGGACACCAGCCCCGTGCACACCTCAGCCCGGCCGAGCTACGCACTCACCTGTGGCATGAGTCCCGTCATGCCACGGGCTCGCAGTCGAAGACGATCACCACGACCCCGTTGAGCAGGGCCGGAACAGGTCGACAGCCTGCTGAAACAGTGTTTCTGTGAGTGCGCCGGGTCAACACGACTGAACGCACTGATCGAACATCCGCAGGTCTCTGACCTGCGAAAACAGTGGAGCCGCCTTGGGGAGTCGAACCCCAGACCTACGCATTACGAGGCAACCGGCGTGCGTCGCTCAGCCCTCTACCAGCACCGATCGCGCGGCTCACGGCACCCGACGCTCTGATCGACCACAGTGAACTCCTCACCCATGCCACGAGCCATGCCATCAACTGAACGCGGTTCAGACGATCGTCCTCCGGTCTCTCGGAGCCATCGACCTTCGGCGGCCTCGCTCGCGATGTCGGGCGCGGCGACCCGCCTCGTCGCCGTCGCGGTCAAGAACACGTGCGCCGCCACGAAGTCCTCGTCAGCTCCACCGGGTCGCACGACAACGTCCTCAAGGTCCGGCCGCCGATCGCCCTCGGCGAGGGCCACGTGCCCACGTTCGCGGACGCGCTGCGCGTCGCCCTCGCGGAGCTCGCGTCGTCCGGTTGAGCAACCATCCGGCTGGGTCACTCCGTTCGTCTCACGACCAGGCGCGGGCGTCATCCACCCAGGGCGTCGGCCCGCTCCTGCCCGATGTCGACAGCGTCCAGGACCGCCCGTCCGGTCTCGTCCAGCTCGACCGCCGTGGCACCGCAGGCGAGCCGCAGGTGCTTCTCCGAGGTCGCGCCGACGACGACGGTGGTCACGGCCGGTCGACCGAGCAGCCACACGATCGCCGCCTGAGACGCGGGCAGGCCGACGGACGCCGCGGCGGCCTCAAAGCGTCCGGCGGCCTCGATCTCGTCGTCGGAGAAGCCGCTCCCGCCCCACCGGGCGTGCCCGGCCCAGCTTCGCTCGGCTGCCGCGCGGCCGGCGAGCAGTCCCATGCCCAGCGGGCTATACGCCGCCAGCCCCATCCTCGCCCGTTCCAGCACGGGGACGAGATCGTGCTCGACGGAGCGGTCCGCAAGGTTGTAGCGCGGTTGGTGGACGATCGGCGCGTGCGTCCCGAGGGCCGCCGCCGTCGCCACCACCTCGGCCGTCTGCGCCCCGGTGTAGTTCGAGACGCCCCAGCTCCCGATGTCACCGCGATCGACGAGGTCGCTGAACACCGACACGGTCTCCTCGAGCGGCGTCTGCGGATCCGGCAGGTGGGCGTAGTAGACGTCGATCCGCTCGCGGCCCAAGCGCCGGCGGCTGACGGCCAGCTGCTCCTCGACGTGCTCGCGCGTCAGCAGGCCCCGCCACTCACTCGTCGGACGGGCCTCCCCGAGCGGCTCCCCGACCTTGCTCGCCACGACGACCTCGTCGCCCGCTCCGCGCAGGGCGCGGCCCAGGAGCTCCTCCGACGAGCCCCGGTCCTGCCAGCGCGGGACCCCGGGCCAGGCATACCCCGGCTGGTTCCCGTAGGAGTTGGCAGTGTCGAAGTAGGTCACTCCGAGGTCCCTCGCCAACCCCACCAAACCTGCCACGTCGTCCTCGCGTGGTGAGAGCCCGAAGGTGGCTGTCCCGAGCGCGACGCGGGACACCTCGACCCCCGAAGCGCCCACGGTGGCGTATTCCACGACTGGTCCCTCTCTGGTCTACGGACGGACGACACACCGCACCTCGCGGCCGCGGCCACGGCCGGGCTCCTCAGGCTCGACCCTCGGGCGGCCACGGCCCAGCCCGCTGTTCTGCCCAGCAAACCGGAGGCCCAGAAGTTCGCCGCGCGTTCCCCTGAGCGGACCGACGCGCGTCACCGGGGCCGGGCCGCCTTCCTACGCTCGCACCACGAGTCCCGAGGAGGCGCAGTACATGAGTTCGCCATCGCCGTTCGTCACCAGCAACGGCCTGACCGACCAGTCGGCCAGCCGGTCCGTGGTAGTCGACGGCACGCCGATGCACTACCACGACATCGGTGAGGGCGAGCCGATCCTGTTCCTGCACAGCTACGGTCCGGGGTCGAACGCCTGGATCACGTGGCACAAGGTCGTCCCGTACTTCGCCGCGCGCTACCGCTGCATCCTCATGGACCTGGTGAACTACGGAGAGAGCGGGCCGCGCGTCTTCCAGGAGCAGATCCACGGGCTGCACGCCCGGCAGGCCAAGGGGCTGCTCGACGCGATCGGGATCGACCGCGTCGACGTCGTCGGCAACTCCCAGGGCGGTCAGACGGCGTTCGCCTTCGCCTACACCTATCCCGAGCGGACGAAGAAGCTCGTATGGGGCGCGGGTCACGTCGGCACCAACCGCGGCTACCGCAACGAGTACCTGATGGCGATCGAGCCCGAGGAGGGCCTTCGCGCCACCCTCGAGGTGATCGAGGACCCGAGCGCGAAGAACTTCGAGCGCTACCTCAACGTGCACATCGACGACCCGGCCCTGGTGACCCCGGAGCTCGTCGAGTACGTGCGGGGCACCTACCTGTCACGCCCGGACATTCTGGAGGCGTCCGGCAAGAGCTTCTCGACGCCGCACGACCATGCCCCCGAGATGGCCGAGCTCGAGGCCGAAACCCTGATCATCTGGGGCCGCAACGACCGGATGTGCACGTTCGAGATCGGGATCAACGCGCTCAACCTGACACGCAACTCGCGCCTCGTCGTCCTGCGCGACACCGGGCACTGGGTCCCGTTCGAGAAGCCGGCCGAGTACGCGGCGCACGTGCTGTCGTTCCTCGACGGCTACCTGCAGAAGCCGGCCGCCGGCTAACCGCCTCTCCCCTGCCGTTCCACCCCTGCGAGCACAAGGAGTTCGAGTGACTGCGACGACCACCGGCGCCGAGGAGCTCGGCGCACCTCCCGGCAGGCTCGTGCCCGCCGGAGACTACGAGCTGTTCGTCTCCGAGGTCGGCGACGGCGGTCGCTCCACCGTCTTCCTGCACGGCGGCGGTCCCGGCTGCACGTCGTGGACCGACTTCGGGGTCGCCATCCCCTACTTCGACGACCGCCGGTGCGTGCTGGTCGACCTGCTGAACTTCGGCTACTCGAGCGCCGCGGAGTACCCGGCCGACAAGTGGGCGTTCCACGCGAAGCACGTGGCCGCCGCCCTGGAGAACCTCGGGATCGAGAACGCGGACTTCGTCTGCAACTCCCAGGGCGGTTCGGTGGCCCTCGTGCTGGCAGCCGACTACTCGCACCTCGTGCGCAAGGTCGTACTGAGCGGCAGCGAGCCGCTGTTCCGGGGGCGCGGAGCGCTCACCCCGGAGCTCGGCGACCTCATCGGGCAGCTGGTCACCGACTTCACCAAAGGTGAGGGCCCGACCCGGGAGAAGATCCGCGAGATCATGATCAAGCTCGAGTACTGGGACCCGGCCGCGGTAAACGAGACGACTCTCGACCTGCGCTGGCACTATCTGCAGCAGCCCGGCCCGGCGTCGACCTGGGGCAGCGGCAGCGTCCGTGCCGGTGACCCCGAGGATCTGGAAGCGCTTCTCGCCGAGGTGAAGCGCCGCGTGCTCGTGCTGTGGGGTCGTTACGACGTCTTCGGCACGCCGGCCTATGCGCTGTCCATCGCCGACGCCGTCCCCTACGGCGACGTGTTCCTCATGGACCAGGGCGGCCATCACATGGAGGAGGAGCGCCCGCAGGACTTCGCCGCCATTGTGAAGACCTGGCTCGACCTCCCGGCCGACACCAACCAGTAGTCCAACACCGGCAGCTCGACGACACCGTCCCGCCGGCACCGAGTCCCGGTGCCGGCGGGACGTTTCGTTTCCGCACAGGCGTCACGGGCCGGCGATCTCAGCCCGTCGGGGACCTCATGGTGTCGGCGGCCTCGGAGTCGAGGATGCGGGCGGCGGCGAGCGCCCCGAGGAGCGCGAATACCGCGGTGGCGAGGTAGGCCAGGCGGAAGCCGCCGCTCGCGAGCGAGGTCAAGAGGATCGTCGCAGCGGCGACGCCGATCGCGGTGGCGACCTGCCGGTTGACGTTGAGAATGGTGGACGCCGATCCCATATGCTCCGGACCGACCTGGGCGAACATTGATGCCTGCAGGGCGACCATCGCGCTGCCGTTGGTGAGACCGGCGAGGAACATCAGCCCGCACAGCACCCACATCGGGGTCGAGCCCCCGAACAGCGCCAGGCAGAGGCAGATCGCCCCCAGCAGGCCGAGACCGACGACGGACATCAGCCGCGGACCGAACACGTGATAGCGCCGTCCCACCGTCTGGGACGAGATGACCACACCGAAGGGGACCAGCGACATCACCAGACCGGCTTGCAACGGGGAGGAACCAGCCGTCTCCTGCAGGAAGATCGGCGTGATGAACAGGATGCCGCCGAGGAAGGTCGCCGTCTGGAACGCGGTGGCGATGTTGGTCTGCCGGAACAGCCGGCCGCTGAGCAGCCGCAGGTCGAGCAGCGGTGCGCTGCTCCGCAGCTGCACCACCACCGAGACGGCCAGGGCCGCAGGACCGAGGACGGCGAGCACGAGGACGGCGGGCGAGGCCCAGCCCCACTCGGGTCCCTGCGTCAGGGTCAGCAGCACCGCCGCGAGCCCGACCCCGGCGAGCAGGTAGCCCCGCAGCTCGAAGCGACCCGGGCGGCCCGGCGGGTCGCGCGGCAGACCGAGGGCGATCAGCGCCATCGTGGCCAGGCCGACGGGGAGGTTGACCAGGAACGCCCAACGCCACGAGAGGTGCTCGACCAGGAACCCGCCCAGCGGCGGGGCGAGGGCCGGCCCGACCGCTATGGGCAGCAGCAGCGTCCGGACGAGCCGCGCACGCAGCTCGGGTGGGTAAATGCGGTACAGCATCGAGGTCGCGACGGTCATAACCAGCCCACCTGACGCACCCTGGACGACGCGCAGGCCGATGAGCTCGGGCAGGTTCTGGGCGACCCCGCACAGCCCGCTCGCCACGGTGAACGCCCCGAGGGACACCTGGAACACCCGCCGGTCGCCGAACCGCGTCGCGAGCCACCCCGACGCCGGCATAGTGATCGCCAACGCCAGCACGTAGGCGAGCACGGTCCACTGCACCGCGGAGAGCCGGCTGTCCAGCTCGACCGTCAGCGTCGGAAGCATGACGTTGACGACGTGCGTGTCCAGCGCGCCCATGAGCAGGCTGGCCACGTAGGCGACGGCGACCGCCGCCCGAGCGGAGACCCGGCGTCGCCGGAGAGCGTCGATGGTCCTGGCGATCACCACCCCCGTAGATTTCGGACCTCGTCCGAGAGGGTCAACGCGCCCGGTTCGCTCACCGGAACCAGCGATCCGGACGGCGGCGAAGACCGCTGAGCGGACCGGCCCGACGGACGGGAAGGGCCGCATTCCCTAGCGTCACGCCCGCGACACACCTCCCGCCCGGCCCCGAGGAGCGCCTTTCATGACGACCACGACGATCGCCGAGTCCCTGGGTGCGCCCGCCGGACGCTTGGTCGCCGCCGGCGAGCACAAGCTGCACGTGGCCGAGGTCGGCGAGGGGGGTCGCCCCACTTCCTGCACGGCGGCGGCCCGGGGTGCACCTCGTGGACCGACTACTGGCCGACCATCCCGTACTTCGCTGCCGACCGGCGCTGCGTCCTGGTCGACATGCTCAACTACGGCTACTCCGACGCGGTGCCGTCGATGGCGAAGAACTGGACCTTCCAGGGCGACCACGTCGCACTGGCCCTGCAGGACCTCGGCATCGGGTCGGCGGACTTCGTCTGCGACACCGTCGGCGGCTCTGCCGCGCTCGCGCTCGCGGCGCGACACCCGGAGCTCGTGCGCCGGCTCGTGCTCACCGGCAGCGAGCCGATGCACCGCGGCGCGGGCCCGCTCACCCCGGAGCTCGGCGCGCTGACCCGCGAGCTCGTCGGCGGCTTCACCCAGGGCGAGGGCCCACCAAGGAGAAGATCCGCGAGATCATGATCAGGCTGGAGTACTGGGACCCGGCCGTCGTCGACGAGAACAACCTCGAGCTGCGCTGGTACTACATGCAGCAGCCCGGCCCGCACTCCACGTGGGGTACGGCCGAGAACATGATGAGCGGCACGCCCGAGGACCTCGAGGAGCTGATGCGGACCGTGCAGGCGCCGGTCCTCGTCTTCTGGGGCCGGCAGGACGTGTTCGCCACTCACGAGTACGCGAAGTCCATCGCGGACACCGTGCCGCACGGTGACTTCTACCTGATGGACAACGCCGGCCACCACATGGAGGAGGAGCGGCCCCGGGACTTCGCCGGACTGGTGAAGGCGTGGCTGGACATGCCCGTCGACGGGGAGTGACGACGCCGTGACTCGCCCCTCCTGACGAAACCTGCGGACCCGAGCGGGTCACGTAAATGGCATCTGAACGGGTGAGACTCTCTCCGGAGGTGATCACGGGCTGTGACTCCCCCCATCGCACGGCCCGACGACATGATTTCGATCGCCGAGGCGCGTGCCTTGACCGAACCGCAGCCTGCGGCAGGACATGACGAGCCTTCGCGCGCTGGCGCGGAGACCGTGGTGGACAAGATCCGCAAAGTCGTCGAGACGATCGCCCACCACGGTCCGATCGGGCTCTCGGCCCTCGCGCGCGAGGCCGGGGTGTCGAAGACCACGGTGCACCGGCTGTCGGGCGAGCTACTCGCCTGGGGCGTGATCGAACGGGTCGAGGGCCGGTTCGTCGTGGGCCGGCGCATGGCCGAGCTGGGCCAGCTGGTGACGCCCCGGGAGTCGCTCCGGGAGGTCGGTCATCCCTTCGCCGTCGAGCTGTTCGCCCAGTTCCGCCTGCCGGTGACCGTGTCCGTGCGGCAGGGTCTCGACGTCCTCTGCGTAGCCAAGATCTCCGGCACGGTCGACGAGGCGACGGGCTGGATGGGCGTCGGCACTCGCGCGCCCCTGCACTGCACGGCGGCGGGCAAGGCCATCCTCGCGTTCAGCCCGCCCGAGCTGTTCCGCGCCGTCGTGGCACGCCCCATGCGCGGGGTGACGCCGTTCAGCACCGTCGCGCCCACCAAGCTCGCGCTGCAGCTGCGCGACGTCCGCCGCGCCGGCTACTCCGTGGTGCGGCGGGAGGTCCACGTCGGGGCGAGCTCCATCGGGGTGCCGGTGATCGACCGGCACGGGACGGTCGTCGGTGCGTTCGCGATGCCGCTCCCGGCACGCCCCGAGCAGGCCGTCGAGCTGCAGCGCAGCATCAAGCAGCAGGCGGCGCGGCTGGCGGTCCAGCTCCCCTGAGCCGCGCGGAAACAACACCGACATGCTGTTTCCGGCACGCAAACCCTCACGTCGGAGGTCCGGCTAGCGGAACGCGTCCGGCACGCGCTCGAGGCGGGCCGACTCAGGATGTCCCCCGAGGGCAGGTCCTTCCACTTCGGAGACACTCCCTGGCCGCCGAACGAGAGGGGACACGAGATGACCGACAGCACGGCGCCTTTCATCCGGCTCACCGGGATCTCCAAGTCCTTCCCCGGCGTGCGAGCGCTCGACGACGTGTCACTGGACATCAACGCCGGCGAGGTGCACTCGCTCACCGGGGAGAACGGGTCGGGGAAGTCGACGCTGGCGAAGATCGTGAACGGCAGCCACCAGCCCGACGCGGGCACGATAGAGATCGATGGTGTGCCCACGGTGGTCACGAAACCGGCCAAGGCCCTCGCGCTGGGGATCGTGTCGATCAGCCAGGAACTGACCCTGGCGTCGTCGTTGTCGGTGGCGGAAAACATCTTCCTCGGGCGCATGCCGCGGACTCGCTGGGGGACGATGGACTGGGACCGGTGTGTGCGGGAGGCCCAGGCCGTCCTCGACGACCTGCGGGTACACGTTGACCCGCGCACTGCGGTGCGCGACCTCAGCCTCGAGCTGCAGCAGGAGATCGAGATCGCACGGGCGATCTCCAGCAACGCACGCCTGCTCATCCTCGACGAGGCCACGAGCTCGCTCTCCGAGGCCGCGACCGACCGCCTGCTGGAGATCGTCGAGGAGCAGCGCGACCGCGGCGTCGGGGTGCTGATGATCTCGCACCGGATGCCGGAGCTGTACCGCTCGTGCTCGGTCGCGTCGGTGCTGCGGGACGGCAGGCTGATGGGGACCGTGCCACTGCCGGAGACCCCGGAGGACGCCCTGGTGCGCCTCATGGTCGGCCGCGACCTCGCCGACTACTTCGGCTCCCGCGACGTCACCCCGGACGCCGTCGCGCTGAAGGTCACCGACCTGCACACCCTGGACGGCGCGCTGCTTCCCACCTCGTTTGAGGTCCGCCGCGGAGAGATCCTCGGCGTGGCCGGCCTTGTGGGGTCGGGCAAGGCGGAGCTCGGGATGGCCCTGGGCGGCGCGATCCCCTCCGAGGGCTCCGTTGAGGTCGGAGGCCGGGAGGTCTCCATCACCAACCCGCGTCAGGCCGTGAGCAACGGGGTCGGCTATGTCCCCGACGACCGGAAGGGTCAGGCGATCCTGCCGAACCGCAGCGTGGCCGAGAACTTCGCGCTTGCCTGGCGGGGCACACTGTCCAAGCTCGGCGTGCTGCGGGTCCGTCAGGAGGCCAAGCTCGTGCGGGACGGCATGACACGCTACGGCGTGGCCGCCACCAACGAGAACGTCAGGATCTCGACGCTGTCCGGCGGTAACCAGCAGAAGGTGGTGCTGGGGCGCACCTTCGCGCGGGGCTGCACCGTCTTCGTCCTCAGCGAGCCCACCCGCGGCATCGACGTCGGCTCGAAGAGCCAGGTGTACGCACTGCTGCAGGAGCAGGTCAGCAAGGGCGCCGCCGTCGTCTTGATCTCCTCGGAGCTCCCGGAGATCCTCGGCCTCGCCGATCGCGTCATCGTGTTCCACCGCGGCAGCGTCCACGCCGAGTTCGCCGCCGAGGGTCTCGACGAGGAGACCGTTGCCGCAGTTGCCGTGTCCGGGCGCCCGCAGCCCGCCGCCGCTTAGTCGCACCGCTCTCGAGAAGGATCGTCATGACTCTCTTGGACAAGGATCCCGTCCTCTCCGCGGAGACCTCGCCGGCGGACGTCGCGCCCGCCAGGCGCCGCCCGCGCCTGTCGCTCGGTCGCTTCACCGGAGTCGTCATCGCGCTGGTGGTGGTCTGCGTGTACCTCGCGCTGACCCAGCCGGTGTTTCTCAGCTGGGGCAACATCACCAACATCGTCGCGTCCAACAGCGTGATCCTGCTGCTGGCGCTGGGTGCCACCTTCGTGATCATCGGTGGTGGCTTCGACCTGTCCGCCGCGTCGGCGCTGAGCGCGACCGGCATGGTGCTCGGGCTAGCGCTGCAGGCCGGGCTCCCGGCCTGGGTCGCGATCGCGTCGCCGATCCTCGCGGGCCTGGTGATCGGCCTGGTCCAGGGCGTCCTGATCAGCTACGTGAAGATCTCCATGATCGTCGTCACGCTCGGGTTCATGTCGATCCTCGCCAGCTTCGCGCTGATCGTGAACACGGGCGCGACGATCAGCGTCTACGACACCCCGGGCTTCGACCCGATCTACCAGTTCGTCAACGGCACCGTCGGGCCGATCCCGCTGCTCATGATCTTCGACGCAGTCGTGCTCCTCGTGGCGGCGTTCGTGCTGCGCTACACCGCCTTCGGCCGCTCGCTGTTCGCCATGGGCTCCAACCCCGAGGCCGCGCGGCTGAACGGCATCAACACCGCGATGATGGTGCTGTTCGTCTTCCTTATCGCGGGCCTCGCCGCCGGGCTCGCGGGGATGGTCTCCGTGGGGCGGCTCACCGGCGCCGCCGCGGCATCCGACCCCACCCTGCTGATGACGGCGATCGCCGCGGTGCTGATCGGCGGTACCGCCTTCACCGGTGGCGAGGGCGGGGTGCTCGGCACGATGATCGGTGTCCTGTTCCTCGGCGTGATCCAGAACGGCATGACGCTGAGCGAGATCCCGGCGTTCTGGCAGGGCACCGTGAACGGCGCCATCCTCATCCTCGCGGTCGGCATCGGTGTCCTGCGTGATCGCGGGATCCGGCTGCGACGCAAGGCCATCACGACCAAGGTCGGCTGAGCGGACCTCCTACCTCGGCCCGTGGCGATCCTGCGCCGCGCACCGGGCCGGCTGCACGACCAGATCGATCCGAAGCGCTCCCACCGCCCGGTCCCCGAACCACATCTGGAGATTCGCGTGAGAAAGACACTGGCCGCAGCGGCCGCAGCGGGTGCCGCCCTGGTGCTGGCACTGACGGGCTGCAGCTCGTCGACCGCACCCACCACCTCCGGGAGCGGCTCGGCCGCCTCGGGTACCGGCGACGGCAGCTTCAAAGCCGGGACCAAGTTCGGCTACGCGGCCCCGGTCGCCGCCCAGCCGGGCCAGCAGCAGTTCGACTCGGGCGCGAAGGCCGCGTCGGCGTCGGTCGGCTGGGAGTACACGATGTACGACTCGAACATCAACCCCAGCACGCAGATCTCCAACATCACCACGATGATCCAGCGGCAGATGGACGTGGTCGGCTCGTGGACGCTCGACCCGGGTGCGACGGTCGGCATCTACAAGCAGGCGGAGAACGCGGGCATCCCGATCGTCGGCGTCAATTCCGAGGGCGAGGGGATCTCGGCGACCCTCTGGCAGGAGTCCTCGACCTGCGCGCCCGGCGGGCCCATGGAACAGTCCGCCGCGCTGTACGCCAAGGCGCACCCGGGTGGTGACATCATCACGGTGGGTCTCGACGGCGTCCCGTCGATCGACGCCGTGGTGAAGTGCTTCACCGAGGCGGCGAAGGCGGCCGGGCTGAATATCGTCAGCCACGTGTCGAACACCACCGACCAGGCGGCGGGCGCGCAGAAGCTCGTTGCCGACCTGCTCACCCGCTACCCGGACGTCGGCGGTGTGTGGGCGTACAACGACGCCTCGGCGCTCGGGGCCTCGGCCGCCGTGATCGCGGCAGGCAAGACCGTCTACGACATGAGCAACGACGGGGTGGTCGTCACCGGTTCCAACGGTGACGCCGACGCCGTGAAGGCGGTCCAGGAAGGTCGCCTCACCGGCACATGGGACCCCAACAACCCGGAGGCTGGGTGGCTGTTCGTGAAGCTGGCCAACGAGGTCCTCAACGGTACGGCGCCGAAGAACACGGTCCTCAAGTCGACGTTCGTCACCAAGGAGACGATCGGCCAGTACGTGCCCCCGGCCGACCGGCAGATCACCTTCGACACGCTGGACTACACGACGTCGAACTGAGCGCGCCCGATCCACGCGGACGCCCCTCGGTGCTCCGGCACCGAGGGGTGGCCGTGCGTCCGAGAGCAGGAGATCCCCATGTCCGACGGCACGATCGGCGCCGTCCCCACCACGTCGTCCACCCCGGCACCCACCGCTGATCACCCGCACCGCCGGCGCCACCGCTGGGTGCTGATCGCGGTCCTGGGCTTGATGGCCGGAACGGCACCGCTGTCGATCGACATGTAGATCCCCGGCCTGCCCGAGATGGCGCAGGGGTTCGGGGTGGGCGACGTCGAGGTCCAGCTCACCCTCACGGCGTTCCTCATCGGCCTCGGAACCGGTCAGCTGGTGATCGGGCCGCTCCGCGACTCGCGCGGTCGGCGGACCCTGCTCCTGGTGGGCACGGTCGGGTACATCGCGTTCTCGCTACTGTGCGCGGTGGCGACATCGGTCGGCGTGCTGGTCGCGGCACGCTTCTTCCAAGGCCTGCTCGGCGCCGCGGGCGTCGTCCTGTCGCGGGCGGTGCTCGCGGACCGGTTCTCGCTGCAGGAGGTCCCGCGCTACTTCAGCTACATGGCGATGGTGTCCGGCGTCGCCCCGGTCCTCGCCCCCTTCGTGGGGGCGTGATCGTCGGGCTGGCCGGGTGGCGGACCGTCTTCGGTGTGCTCGCGGGCATCGGTGCCGTACTCCTCGTCGGCATCCTCGCGTTCGTCCCGGAGTCCCTCCCGCGGGAGCGCAGGACGTCCGGGGGGGGATCCACCACAGCTTGGCGGCGATGGGGCGGCTCGCGCTGCGGCCGTCGTTCCCCCGCTACCTCGCAGCCGGCACCTTCACCCCGTGCGCTCTTCGCCTTCATCTCCGGTGCGACGTTCGTGTTCCAGGAGATCTACGGCCTGTCGCCCACCGGCTACGGCGTCATGTTCGGCAGCAGCTGCGTCGGGATGGTCGGTGCGGGGTTCGTCTTCGGCAGGCTGGCCCGGCGGTTCGGGGTCGACGACCTGCTGCGGGCGAGCGTGCTCGTCGCCCTCGGCGGGACGCTCCTGCTCCTGGTGACCTGGCTGTGCGGGGTCGACGGGCTCGCCGTCGCGTGGATCTCCTTCACCGTCTTCATGATCGGCATGGGGATTGTGACCCCAGCGGTGATCACCTCGGTGCAGCGTGAGGGGGCGACTCCGCCGGCGCCGCCTCGGCGCTGTTCGGCGGTGCTCAGTTCGGGATCGCCGCGCTCGCCACTCCGGTCATCGGGCTGCTCGGGTCCGGGGTCGGCGCGCTGGCCGGGGTGTGCGCCGCGGCGACGACGCTCGCGGCGCTGAGCTGCTGGCCGGTCGCCTGCGCTGACCGGTCCTCAGAGCCCGTTGCGCCGGAGGAAGAGCTCGACCTGGTCGGCGAACTCGGCGGGCCGCTCGACCGAGGGCCAGTGGCCGCAGCGATTGAGGGCCACCAGGTCGGCCTGCGGCACTAGCTGCTGATCATCAGGCCCTGCTCGAACGGCACCATGCGGTCGACCCGGCCGTGGATCACCAGCATCGGGACCGCGATCTCCGGCAGGAGCGCCATGTTGCTGTGGGCCACGCTCACGGCCGCCGCCCCGGCGTGCAGGTGCTCGGGGTGCTCCTTGCGGAAGGCCATCGTGTCGGCCACCAGCTCGTCGGTCACCATCGCGGGGTCGTGGAACAGCGTGCGCAGGAACCGCCGCAGGGCGCCCTCGTCGTCGGGTGCCTCGCCGAGGTCGGCGGCGGCGACCCCCGACTCGGACGGGAACGGTGCGAGCAGGTAGGGGTCACCGCCCGTCGAGGCGTGGCAGGCACCGACGACCAAGCCGGTGACGCGCTCGGGCGAACTCAGCGCGAGGACGATCCCGGTGGTCGCCCCATCGACGTCCCGACGACGGGCGCCGCGGCGATCCCCTCGGCGTCCATGGCCGCCGCCACCGCGCGGGCGGCGGGATCGTGCGCCGGCTCGTGGAAGGTCAGCGGCCCGGTCCGCTCGAAGTTGGGCAGGTCCACCGCGATGCACCGGCAGCCGGCGCCCAGCCGCTCGAGGACGCCGGCGTAGGTCAGCCAGGCCGTGGTGCCGGGTTGTGGGCCCCACGCCGCGACGAGGACCAGCGGTGGACCGTCGCCGACGGCGACGTAGTGCACCGGCCCGTCCGGACCCGTGGTCGAGCGGGCGAACTGCGGCGGGGCGTCGAGCAGACCCACGGGGCACCTCCAGAGAGATCGGCGAGCGCGACTGTCCCCCGGCATCGTCGCGCGGTCAACGACGGTGATCCGCTCGATGGACCGTCGGCGATCGCCGGACCGGGTCCGGCCACCGGACCGGGACGGTGGGTCACGGCGACACTCGTCCGTAGCGTGAGTGCATGATGAGCACGATCTTCCGGGCCGCCATCCGCACGACCCCGGGCGCGCGTTCATGACGCCGAAGTCGGTGGTGATCGCCGGGGCGAACCTGGCGGGCGGGACCGTAGCCCGGTCGCTGCGCTCGCGCGGGTTCGAAGGGCGCATCACCCTGGTGGGGGCCGAGGCGACGCCGCCGTACGAGCGTCCGGCGTTGTCCAAGCAGGTGCTCAGCGGCGCGCAGGAACCCGACGAGCTCGTCCTCCCGATCGACTGGGCCGGTATCGACGTGGACCTGCGCCTCGGTCAGCGGGTCGACGAGATCGTGCCGGCCGAGTCGGCGGTCGCCCTGTCGGCGGGGACGCGCCTCGGGGCCGACGCCGTCGTCCTCGGCACGGGTGGTCGCGGCCGCAGGCTGGGCGCCGAGGGCGAAGAGCTCGGCGGCATTCACGAGGTGCGCACCATCGAGGACTCGTTGGCGCTGCGCGGCGAGCTCGTCGCCGGCGCCCGGGTCGTGGTGGTGGGCGCCGGCTTCATCGGGGCCGAGGTCGCCGCCACCGCGCTGGGCGTGGGCTGCGAGGTGACCGTACTGGAGCACGCTCCGGTCCCCCTCGCCCGCTCCCTCGGGCCGGTCTGGGGCCCGTTCGTGCTCGAGGAGCACGCCCGGCGCGGTGCCCACGTGCGCCTCGGCACCGGCGTGCACCGCTTCCTGGGCGACGACCGGGTGCGCGAGGTCGAGATCGGCGGCGGCGACCGGATCCCGGCCGACGTCGTCGTGGTCGGCGTCGGGATCGAGCCCGCCACCGAGCTCGCCGAGGCGGCCGGCCTCGCCGTGGCCGGGGGCGTCCACGTGGACGAGCGGGCCGCGACGAGCAATCCGGGCGTCTTCGCGGTGGGCGACGTCACGCTACAGCCGGGGTGGCACGGCCAGGGCATGGTCCGCCTCGAGTCGTTCCAGAACGCACAGGAGCAGGCCGACGTCGCGGCGGCGGCGATCCTGGGACAGGAGGTGCCGGCGCGCGACGTGCCCTGGTTCTGGTCCGACCAGTTCGAACACAACATCCAGATCGCCGGGATGCTCGACGCGAGCGTCGACGTCGTCATCCGCGGCGACCGGGACGGCTGGGACTTCAGCGCGTTCCACGTGCGCGACGGCGTGGTCCGCGGGGTGTTCGCCGTCAATCGCGGGCGCGAGGTGCGGGCCGCGATGCGGCTCATCGCAGCAGGCGTCGTCGTCGACCCCGCGGCACTGGCGGACCCGACCACCGACCTGCGCAAGCTGCCCCGGCCGGCCCGCCCCCTCGCGTCGTAACTCCCGGCCCGACACGATGACGCCGGCGGTTCGGGGTCCACCCCCGAACCGCCGGCGTCGTGGGCCGGTGCTCGCGCTACTCGTTCATCCCCGCGGTGCCCTCGTACTGGGCCTTCTGCGGGTCGAGGGAGATGTCGGCCCACGAATCGGCGTTCATGAACTCCTGCCAGCGCTGGTAGAAGAACCGGTGGTTGTTCTCGGACACGAACTTGTCCGAGAGCTGGCCGGGGAAGACGTCGTCGGTGTGGCTGTGGCCGATGCCGAGGTTCACCCGCTGCCCCATCTCGCGGTAGGTCCCCGAGAGGCCCGACTCCGAGACCTGCCGCCAGTTGTCGACGTCGTCGGCCTCGAAGTGCCCGGTGACGCCGTTGCGCGCGGTGTGGACGCGCAGGACCTCCCGCTGCTGCTCCGGCGTGTCGGCGTGGCTGGCCAGGGCGAAGTGCCAGAACTCGGTCTTGAGCGGGCCGCGCGGGATCGCCAGCCGGAAGCCCAGGACCGTGTTGGGGAACAGGCTGTGGGTGCCCAGCACGACGGACTTCGCCCGGAACTCGCCGAGCCGCTCGACCGCCTCGGCCGTCTGCTCCTCGGCGGTGGCCGTCGGGATCGACTCGCCGGACAGGTTGTCCTCGGGCATCTTGAAGTACTGGACCTGGTGCCCGTTCACGAACGCCGCCCGGCCGTGCATGTTGAAGAGTCGGTCCTGGGTGAACCGAGGGGTTCCCAGCACCCGGAACATGGCGTTGGCCGCCGAGGCGTGCGACACGGGTACGTGGTACCAGTCGGAGCAGTTGTCGACCGCGGTCTTCCAGTTGATCGGCTGGATCCACTTGTGCGGGCCCACCGCGTAGGTGCCCCTGCCGCTGCGGTTGAACTCCATGTCCAGGTACCACCGGGCGTCGCCCAGGTAGTCCTCGAGGCTGGGGGCGTCCTCAGCCCACGTGGCGAAGATGAGGCCGGCGTAGGTGGCCACCCGGGCGCGCTTGAGACCCAGTTTGGACCGGTCGAGCTCGCCGTAGTAGACCTCCTGCTCGCCCGGCACGTACTCGAGCTTGCCGTCCAGGTCGTAGGTCCAGGCGTGGTAGCTGCAGACGAAGTTGTTGCAGTTGCCGTCGTCGGCCCGCACGAGCCGCGCCCCGCGGTGGCGGCACATGTTGAGCAGGGCGTTGATCGAGCCGTCGCTCCCGCGGGACAGGATGACGGGGTCCTCACCCATGTAGGTGTGGAAGAAGTCACCGGGGTTCGGGATCAGGCTCTCGTGACCGATCAACAGCCACGCCCGACCGAAGATGTTGGTCATTTCCTGACGGTAAATGTCGGGGTCGGTGTAGATCGACGGGTCGAGCCAGCCGGTCTCGGGGTCGAGGATCTCGTACTTCGTTCCTGCCACCGCAGTCACCTCTCGCAAGTTCGGGGAATTTCGGCGTGCTCAGTTCTCGTGGGGACGGTCGCGGACGAGGATCTCGCCGTCGCTCACCCGCACCGGGTAGGTGGTCATCGGGACCGTGGCCGGCATCGTGAGCGCCTTGCCCGTCCTCAGGTCGAACAGCGCGCCGTGCAGGACGCACTCCACCGAGGTGCCCTCGACGAACCCCTCCGAGAGGGAGGACTTCCCGTGCGAGCACACGTCGTCGAGGGCGTAGTAGTCGCCCCCGGCCAGGAACAGCGCCCGGACCGGGCAGCCGGGGCTCGTGATGACCACGGCATCGCCCTCGGCCAGGTCGCCGACCCGGCCGGCGGTCGTCCACCGCTCGTCGTCCTGGTCGCTCATCAGAGAAGGTCTCTTTCCTAGAAGAAGATCGCCATGTTCTTGTCGAGGACGACGTTGACGTCCAGCACGATCGTGCGGCGCGAGATCTTCCACGAGCCGTCGACGGGGTGCAGGACGTCCTCGCGGTACCCGGAGTACAGCGCGGTGTCGTACTCGGCGTGCGAGCGGTGGCAGATGAACGCGGTCTTGGCGTGCACCGTGCCGTCCTCGTCGACGCGCTCGATCACGAGGTTGCCGACCAGGTGGCGCGTCCGCGACGGCGGCTCCTCCGCCCAGGCCATGCCGCTGTCCATGCGCTGGATGCGCACCAGCATCATGTTGCGGTCCTCGTCGAAGAACGGCAGGTCGGTGCCGTAGGGCGGGACCTCGCGGTGCGCCTCGCGGCTCGGCACGTTCTTGCGGCGCGGCATGAAGTAGAGGAGGTCCTCGGTGAACAGGTCCAGCCACTCGTGCATCTTGCGGTCGTCGAGCAGCCACGCCTCGGCGATGTAGAACGAGTTCAGCTCCGTCCAGAGCTCCTGGGCCGTCTTCGCGCTCGCAGCCGGGGCGAAGGCCTCGGACTCGGTGTCACGCTCGATCACTGTCACAACAACCACGCGGACCTTTCAGGGAAGAACGCGATGCCGATCTCGGAGGCTCGACGATAGGTAGCTCCGACGCGGCGGGACGAGGCGCCCGGACCGCTCATCGGAACAGGTACGGCCGCCATACGAGGCGGTGATCTGCCTGTCATACAGACGACATCTCAGGTCGTGATCAGTGGAGGCCTGCCCGTGCTCGGGGTCGCGCCCTGAGTCGTAGACGTGCCCGAACGAGCCCGTCGCTGTCCTCGGCGTTACCCAGAGCGTCGAACGCCGGCTCCGAGAGCCGATCCGGAGTGAACAGGTAGTAGGGCAGCGAATGTGAGTCCGCGACGACTCTCACCCGGCGACGGGCCCGAGTGCGGAACGACGCTCGGCCCGGTCGTCACCGAGCGCCTGTGACCACGCCTCGATCACCTCGTCCGGCACCAGACCAGCGAGCTTGCCCGCCGAACGACCACCTCGACGACTGGCTACCTCGGGCTTCGACAGCCGCAGGTGGGCTCCGGGCGCACACCATGGCGCGCCAGCTCGGCGGCCGCAACCGTCAGGCTCCCGTCACTGCTGACGACGACCTCGAACGAGTCCGCGGTCTCGGGCGTGGTGCTCATTGTGCCTGCATGCCACCGCTCGACCATCGCGATCGAGGCGGCTCGACGACTGCTGTGCAGATCGCGACCGGGAGGCGGCCGTCGCCCCCGCGACGTCACCAGCCCCGCGCGGCGAGGAGGGCCATGAGATTGCGTTTGGCCCGGTGCGTACGGCGCAGCGCGGCGAGGTGGTCGGCGAACACGTCCGCCTCGAACAGGGCTCGACCTCGCCGAGCAGCTCGACGGCCTCGGCGTAGGCGGAGTTGTTCTTGTGTCCGATCGCGGCCTCGATCTCGCGCTGGTAGAGCGGGATCACCTCCCGCGGCCGCAGCGTCCGGCAGGCTCGGGCCAGCCGCATCACCGTTGGGCCCGAGCAGCCACCTCGCTGCGCCTCCGCCCAGGCGGCGTCAGGGTCCGCCCTCCCAGAGCAGCACCTCCACGAGCAGCGAGGCGTCGGCAGCCGGCTGCCACCGGTACCGGGGCGGTTCGCGACGGTCGACCTCGGCGCGGAGGCGGGCGAACGCCTCGTCACGCCGATCCGCCCACATCCCGGCCCGCCGGCGCAACTCCGCGAGCCGTTGGTAGGTAGGCATATTCGGCGCGCGATCGAGCACTCTCCGGAGCAGATCGACCGCCGCCGCCCCGCGGCCTGCCCGGTGGTACTCCGCAGCCGCGAGGTCGACCAGCCGCGCGTCGGTGAGACCGTGGATCTCCAGGCCGCGTTCCGCCCACTGCAGCGCGTCGTCGTGGCGGTCCTCGCGCAGGAGGCGCTCCGCGATCCGCAGGAACTGGTAGGCGGACGTGAGGTCGCGGGCCATCGCCTCCACCTCGGCATCGACGTCACCGGTGAGGGCGGCGAGCGCCTCCAGAGTGCTCCGGACGCGGAGGCGGGCCGGGTCGTAGAGGTCGGCATGCTCGGCGAGCGCAGCCCACTCCTGCTCGGCGAGCTCGTGATAGCGGGCGAGCCCGGGCTCGCCGAGGAGGTCGGCATAGCGCGTCACCGCGTCGTCGAACATGGCGAGATCGCCACCGCTCGACTCACGGGCGTGGAGCCGCTGGGCAAGCTCGCGAGGATCGGGACGGATCGCCCCGCAGGCCGCCAGCTGGAGATCGGCGAGGCGGTCGGAGACTCCGCCGAGCAGGTCGTCCGAGTCGTCGACGTACTCGACGGCCCGCTCGGCACAGTCCCCGGCGTACTCGGTGAGCTCGAGGACCAGGTCCGCCCGGCCCACGGCCAACAAGGCCTCCACCCGGTCGACGACGGCGTCCACGGCCTGCAGGTAGCCGTACGCCTCGTCGTAGCGCACGTATCCGCGCGGGACGATCGCGTCGAGCAGGAGGCGTCGCAGGGACTCCGGTGCATCGGGGTCCGCCGCGGCCGCCGCGAGCCGGGTATGCAGGACCTCGTCGCGGCCCGCGGCGTCGAGGATCATGTCGATCAGCTCGTCGTGGCTCAGGGTCTCCAGGTAGGCCCGCGGATCGGGGGCGTCGTTCGGCGATCCCGCTGCCACGAGCGCGAGCGCCACGCAGTGCTTGCAAAAGGACCCCGACACTCCGACCGGGCAGGAACAGCGGAACCCGAAGCCGTCCGGCCCGAAGTCCAGCTCGACGGCGTACGGCTCCGAGCCGATCACCGTGGCCCGCACCCCGTCGGCGACATGCCTGACCCGCCCGACCGCACCTCCCTCCGCGTAATCGCGGCCGCGCCCGAAGGTGACCGGATCGGCCAGCCGCTCGACGTCCGCGATGTCGAGGCGCGTCAGCGGCTCGCCACCCGACACCCGACGTCGGCCAGCCAGGCCCGAGCCCGGCCGCGCTTGCGCTCGCCACTCCACTCGAACCAGCGGCTCAGCTCGTCCTGCGAGCTCCGGCCGAGCGTGTCGGCGAACCGCCGGAAGGCGCCGCGGCCGCGGATGGCATCCCGGAGGCGTTCCCCGAGCCGCGCGTCGGCGACGGTGTCGATGAAGTCGACCATGTCGCGGTAGCCGTCGCGGGAGTCGCCGTCCACCCAGCGAAAGCGATCCCCGTCCTCGAAGTCTGGTGCCTCCACGTCCACACCGTCCTCCTCCGCATACTCGATCGCCAACCGGGGCCATACCTCGCCGGTCTGCAGGTCGAGCGCGCCCCGGGTCGTCAGCGGATCGCCCTCGAGGATCTCGGTCAGCAGCTCGAGATCCACGCTGAGCGGCCGCAGCAGCGGCATCGGACCGGTGCCCGCGAGCCCGTCGAGCTGCTCGGCCAGCTCGACGTCGCCGATCCAGTCCCGGCCGCGCAGGGCAGTGGCACAGTCGGCGGCAAGCCTGGCCGCGCCGTCGACCCGGTGAGCGAGTGCCGTCGCCACCCCGTCCCCAATGAGCTGCCACACCGGGAGCGGCTCGCCCGCAGCGAGGAGACCGACGATCGCCGCCCCGTCCCCGCGGTACACGGCCCCGCGCAGCTGCCGGAGCCAGTCCCGACGGTCCTCCCGGGTCACCATGGCGGCTCGCCGGCGAACAACAAGGCCAACATCGTGGCGCGCGGCAGCAGGGTGCACGCGAACGGCCCCGCCTCCCAGGTGCGCCACGCGCCGCTGAGGAGGTCGAGCGCGCGGAGCTCCGCGGACATCCGGCTCAACGACGACTCGTGCTCCTCGTCGGTCAACGCCCGGCCGTCGACGCCCCACCCGACGCCCATCAGCGGCACGACCCGGCGAAGCAGATCCTCACGTGCGAGCGGACCGGACGCGGCGAGGACCGCCACCGCCGTCGTCGCCAGCATCTCCTCGTACCCGCCCGGCTCGAACCAGCGGCGCAACCGCCGGACGACCTCGACATCGTCGCCCGCCACCCGAGTGCGGCTCAGCACCCCGCGGGCGAGCCGGGCCAGCCCGACCTTGCGCAGGATGTCGTGCAGCACCGCCAGCGGAGGCAGGTCCTCCTCGACCGACGCCGGCCGGTCCAGCGGGTACCAGTCGGGCCGCCGCTCCTGCACCGCCCGCACGACCGAACGCGGCAGCCGTCCGCCCGGCGTCAGCTTCACCCCGCCCGCGAGCAGATCCAGCACGATCCGCACACTCTCCGGCACCTGGCCGACCGTCTGCCGGACGAGCACGTCCGTCGCCTCCCGGTCGAAGACCAGAAGCTCACCCGCCCACTCACGCAGGTTCTCATACTCCCCGTGACTCGGGTCGGCGAGCACCTCGAGCAGGTGCTCGTACTCCGGCACACCGCCGCAGTCCTCCGGCGGGCAGGCACCCTCGCCCTCCACACAGCCCGGACCCTCACCACCCGCGCCGACGACCTCGACCTCGTGCTCCCAGCTGTCGCCGAAGTCGTAGAGGTACTCGAACCGCGCCGGCAGCTCATGGAATGGGACCCTCGCCTCGTCGCGCGGCCGGAGGTCGTCCTCCCAATCCGGATCCGGCACGCCGTACCGGACCCCGTCGGCCATGAACAGATGCAGGTGGCTGTCAGTCCAGCCGAGCGCCACCTGGAGGAGCTGGTGCAGCTCGGCCAGCGTGACGGCGGCAGGCACATCGATCACCCGGATGACCCGCGGTTCGACGTCCCGCATGGTGATCCGCAGCCGGACGGTCCGCATGGGTCGGCACGGTACCGACGATCCGCGGCGCCCGGACCGCTCGGGGCCGGCGGTGACGCGGCCCATGTGCTCACTGCGGCTATCTGAATCACCGGCATCAGTCCAGATCACTGATTGGCTGCGACCCAGCCCCGGCCTCTCATGCCGCTCACGCTTCTGATGCACACGATGACTAACGCGCACCGAGGGAAGCCATGCCATGACGCGCTGACCAGGGACGATGTCAGTAAAGGAGGCCCCGCCGATGACGCGGCGGAGGAATGATCCTTCATACAGGCTTCTGACCTGCTAAAATGGAGCCGCCTTGGGGAGTCGAACCCCAGACCTACGCATTACGAGTGCGTCGCTCTAACCGACTGAGCTAAGGCGGCGTGGTGCGACGTCAGTCTACCCACCGCCCCCGGACCGGCGACCCGGCCCCCACCCCGTCACTCGGTCGGGTCCTCTTCGCAGCTCAGGCATGTCGGGTGCGGGCGCCCCCGCGATCCTCGGATCATGACGACGGTCGGCATGGACATGCGGATCGAGGACGTGCTGGTCGCAGAGGGGCGGAGCAGAGGGACTGGGCGGTCGAGGTGTCTGCCCGGGACGGGGCGCGGATCGGGGCGGTGCTGGTCGCCGCGGGACTGGTGAAACGGACCGAGGAGCGGTTGGACGCCCCGATCCTGCTGCTGCTCGAGGAGAGCGACACCGAGACGATCGAGGCCGCCAAGGCGGCGAATCCGCCCGAGAACATCACCTTCCTGATCATCCCGCCCGGCCAGCCGCAGACGAAGCCCAAGGCGTGCAACGTCGGGCTCTTCCTCGCCCGCGGCGAGCACCTCGTGATCTACGACGCCGAGGCCCAGCCCGACGCCGACCAGCTGAAGAAGGCCGTGGTCGCCTTCCGCCGCGGCGGCGAGCGCCCGGCCGGTGACGCTGATCCGCACCGCGGGACTGCGGCAGACCCTGGCGTTCGCGCTGCTCATCGGCGGCACGCCGGTGACCTTCCTGTGCACCCCGCCGCTCTACCTGCTGTTCGTCGTATCCCTGCTGCTGCCGCCCGCGGTGCTCGAGGGCCTGTTCCCCGGCTGGGTGCTGTGGGTCAGCCTGTTCAACCTCGTCATCGGCAACGGGCTGATGATCTACGTGTTGATGATGGGCGCGTTCAAGCGCCGCCGGTACTCGCTCGTGCTCCCGACGGTCGCGCGGCGCCGGCCTGAGAACGGCTGCGCCCCGCTGGGGCGTCCGGCCGGCGCTCGCGGCGCCGCTCGTCGCGCTCGGCGTGTGGGGGGCCTGCGCGGGTTCGTCTCCACCGGGCACGCGGCCTTCCTGACCCAGGCCGGGCAGGTCGCCGGCGGCGGGCCGGACCCCCAGGGCCTCGAGTTCGCCTATCCGCCGCTGCCGACCCTGCTCGCCGGCGTACTGCTCGGCGGCGGGATCGCGCTCAGCGTGGTCGCGGCCGTGTTCGCCGGGGTCACCCTGCACCTGACGGGCGAGCAGCTGCTGCGCCGCGGCCTCGACCTGCCGACGGTCCTGGGGCTGATCCTGCCCGTGTTCGCGGTGCCCGCGGTGGCGTACGCGGCGAGCCAGTCGGTGTCCGGGATCGCGGCGCTGTCGCTGCTGGCCGTGGCGCTGCAGGGCTTCGTCGTCGACGGCGACACGGACGTGGGCTTCACCTGCGGGCTCGCCCTCGCCGCCTGCTTCCTCTTCGACCCCATCGCGATCATCTACGCGCTCGCGCTCGGGGCGGCGGCGTTCTTCTTCGCCGTCGACCGCTTCCGCACCACCCGCTCGGCCGCGCCGGCGACGGTCGCGGTGATCACCTTCCCGACCGTCTTCGTGACGCCGGCCTGGATGTTCCTGCAGTGGCGGTTCACCGGCGACGCGGCGGACGAGCCGCACGCTCGCGGTGATCGGGCTCGCACATCTGGTGCTGGCCTGCTGCGCTGATGGCTGTCAGAGCCGCTCAGCGCGGTCAGCCGGGCAGGATCGCCGGCAGCCACTGCTCGAGCCCGGGCTCGTGGGCGGCCAGAGCCAGCAGCCGGTCCGCGGCGTCGACGGACCAGTCCGCGTAGCGCTCGATGCTCCAGCCGCGGCCGCGCAGGAAGGTGTCCATGGTCTCGGTGGTGAAGACCGACCAGTAGACGTCCGTGGCCTCGTCGACCGTCAGCCCGTCGCGCAGCAGCGGCGCGAACGAGGCGACGAGCGCGTGCATGTCCTCGTAGCGGCGTCGTTCGTACTCCGCCCACGCCGTCGCGATCTCCGGGTCGCCGGCGGCGTCGCGGAACACGCGCAGCATCGGGAGCACCCGCGGCACCGTCGCCCGGGTGACCTCGCGCAGCAGCGCGAGCTTCTCGGCCTTGTCCTGCGCGCGGATCAAGTGCTGAACGGCCTCGCGGGCTCGCAGCGGGACCTCCTCGTCGTCGCCGGTCAGACTCCGGTCGACGGCAGCGAGCAGCAGGGCCGCCTTGCCGCCCTGGGCGAACACCGTCTGGGGTGAGACTCCGGCCTCCGCGGCGATCTCCTTCATCGTGGTCGCGGCGTATCCGCGGCGCCCGAAGCACGCCGCTGCCGCGTCGAGCACCAGGCCGCGGGTCCGGCGGGCCTGCTCGTCGCGCAGGGCGGAGCGGTACGTGCGCGCCGTGGACTTGGGCATAGCACCAGTCAATTCATACGATCGCTGCTCTATCGAAAAAGGGGACGACGTGGCGACGATGACGACGAGGGACCGCAGATCTACCGCGCTCATGCGGACGGTCGGGCGGGCGCACACCGCGCTGGTGCGGCACACGAAGGTCGGCCGGCGGTTCCGCGGCGGTGAGGTCCTGCTGCTCACCCACACCGGCCGGCGCAGCGGCGCCCGGCACACCGCCCCGCTGATCTTCCTGCGCGACGGCGGCTCCTACCTGGTCGCGGCGTCGAACGGGGGCGTCGACCACGAGCCGCAGTGGTGGCTCAACCTGCAGGCCTCGCCGTTCGCGGAGATCGAGGTCGACGGCGTGCGGAAGGCCGTGCGCGCCGAGGCGCTCCCCGACGCCGAGCGTGACGCGGCGTGGGAGCGCTTCCGGCAGGTGGGCGCGTACTACGACGGTTACCAGGCCGGGGTGCGCCGGCGGATCGCCGTGGTCCGGCTGCGACCGATCCGCTAACGACTCCCCGCGGGGACGTCGACGAACGCAGCCGTGTCGTAGTACGTGCGCAAGCTGGTGATCTTGCCCTCGCCGAAGGTGACGAAGGTCGAGCCCTCGTAGCGGAAGTCGTGACCGTTCGGCCGGGTGCCCGTGCTCTGCCACTCCAGCGCCGCCTCGTCGTCGCTCTCGACGACGTTGGTGAACTGGGTCCGGACCTCGCCGAACTGGGCGCGGTACTGCTCCCAGAACTCGCGCGCCCCGCCACGACGGGGGCCCTCGCCGTCGAGCCGGAAGAGCTCGGCGTCGTCGGTGAACAGGCCGGTCAGGTCGTCGACGTCGGCGTCCTGCTCGGACTTGCGCAGGGCCGCGACGAACTGCCGGGTCAGGTCGTGGCGGATGTGGTTGTCCTCCATGCCCGGGGCTACCCCGACACACCCCCGGCAATCGAGCTCGTCGGCTCCGGCATCAGGTCCTCGGCGAGCGGGGGCGGGCGTGAGCTCGTCGGCGTCCGGGGTCTCGCGGACCGGCTCAGCCCTGCTGCAACGCGGTCATCATCGCCTCGACGGCGATCCGCGGCTTCACGTTGAGTTCCAGGGCCTCCCGGCAGGCCAGCACGGCCTCGAGCCGGCGCAGGGCGGACTCGGGACTCCACTCGCGTGCGGCCTGCCGGATGTCCGACTCCCGGTCCGGGTTGCCGAGCGCGACGGCCGCCGCCGTGCCGGCGACCAGCACGTCCCGGTAGAACCCGGCCAGGTCGACGAGTGCGCGGTCCAGGGCGTCCCGCTGGGTGCGGGTGTTGCGGGACTTCTGCCGGCGCTCCAGCTCGCGCTCGGCGGCCTTGGCCCCGCGGGCGGCCGCCGCCACACCCTTGCCGGTGCCGCCGGCGCCCATCGCCACCGCGAGCTCCTCGCGCTCGGCGACGTCGCGCGCGCCGCTGACGTCGGCCGCCTCGGCCTCGGCGGAGCGGACGAGATCGTCGGCGAAGGCGAACGCGTCCCCCAGGTGCCGCAGCCGCAGCGGAACACCGAGGATCCGCTCGCGGCGCTGCCGGGCCTCCCCGTCGCGGGCGAGCCGGCGGGCCCGGCCGACGTGCCCCCCGGAGACCGATGCCGCCCAGCGGGCCTGCTCGGGCTCGATGCCGTCGCGCTCCACGAGCACCTCGGCGATCGCCTCCGGCACCGGGGCCCGGAGGGGGACGACGCGGCAGCGGGAGCGGATGGTGACCGGGACGTCCTCGGGATGGTCCGACGGTGCGCACAGCAGGAACACCGTCCGGTCCGCCGGCTCCTCCACCGCTTTGAGCAGCGCGTTCGCCGCACCCTCGGTGAGCCGGTCCGCATCGGTGATGATCAGGATCTGCCAGGCGCCGGTGGCCGGGCGGCGGGCGGCGAGCTGCACGAGGTTGCGCATCTCGGCCACCGAGATGGACAGCCCCTCGGGGACGACCTCGCGGACGTCCGCGTGCGTGCCGGCCAGCACGGTGTGGCAGGCCGGGCACTCCCCGCACCCGCCCGCGGGGCACTCCAGCGCGGCGGCGAAGGCACGCGCGGCGGTGGAGCGGCCGGACCCGGGCGGGCCGGTGAACAGCCAGGCATGGGTCATCGCCGAGGGCGTGGACGCGGCGGTGCTCAGCTCCTCGACGGCGGCGGGCTGCCCGACGACGTCCCGCCAGACGCCCGCGCTCACGGCTCGACCGTGGGCCGGGGCAGATCCGCCGATCCTGGCAGGTCCGCGGGCTGCTCGGCGGACTGCGGCAGCGACGGGGTGACGCCGGCCAGGATGCGGGAGGCGACCTCCTCGGGCTCCCCGTCGGCGTCGACCACCACGTAGCGGTGCGGCTCGGCCGCCACCAGTCCCGTGAGCAGTCGCTGCACGCGGACGTGCTCCTCCCCGGCGACCCCGCCGGGGCCGGAGCTCGCGGCCTCGCGGTCGAGCAGGACGGTGACGTCCGGCCGGAGCCGACCGGTGGCCCAGGCGGCGAGGCGCTCCAGCTCGCCGCGCTCGAGCTCGGCGTCCATCCGGTCCGCGGCCACGCCGAACTGGGCGATCGGGCTGACCATGAACCGGTCCATGACCACGACCGCGCCCTCGTCGAGCGCCGGCCGGATCACCCGTTCGACCAGGTCGGCCCGGACCGCGGCCGCGGCGAGAGCCTTGGCGCGCGCCCCGGACAGGTGGGCCTCCCGGGTGGCGGCGGCCCAGCGCGACGCGTCCCGCTCCCCGTCGTCCGGCTCCACGACGACGTGCCCGCGCTCGCGCAGCGCCTGCGCGAGCCGCTCGGCCTGGTCGGCCGCCTCGGCGGGTGTGGCGCCCTCGACCGCGACGAGCGTGCCCGAGCCGCGGCGGACCTCGCCCTGGCGCAGCGCCGAGACCAGGTCGCCGAGCAACGGCTCCAGCCGGCGCTCGTCCATCTGCCGGTAGGCCAGGGTGCCGACGACGGCGGCGACGAGACCGCCGCCGGCCAGCACGAACCGCGTGCCGTCGACCGTGAAGTGCGCGCCGAGGAGATCGACCGGACGCGTGCTGACCAGCCCGACCAGGACCGGCACCAACGACATCGACCCGAGGAGCACCAGCCGGACCAGGGACTGGACGAACGCCACGATGCGGCCACGGATCTCGTCGGCCACCTGGGAGCCGATGATCGTGAGGCCGGTGAGGAAGGCGATGCCCGCGAACCCGCCGACGAGCGCGACGGCGAGGATCGCCATGAACAGGTGCCCGGAGACCGCGACGACGACCAGCGCGACGCCCGCCCCGACGATCGCGGTGCCGAACAGCCGGTTGTGCGGGAGCCGGCGCGCGAGCCGCGGCGCCACCGCCATGCCGAGGGCGAGCCCGACGAACACCGCGGTGAACAGCACCGAGTACGCCGCGTCGCCACCGCCGAGGCTGGCCGCGTAGAGCTTGGCGGACGCGATGACCGCACCGCCCGCGGCGAAGGCACCGATGATGCCGAGCACCAGGCCGCGGATCAGCGGGGTGCTCGCGACGTAGGCGAACCCCTCGCGCAGCAGCGTGAGCAGGCCCGGCTGCTCCTCGGCGTCCCGCGGGGTGGAGCGCCCGGAGATCTCCTTGATGCCGAACCACACGACGACGGCGGAGAGCAGGAAGGCACATCCGTCCAGCACCAGCGCGATGTAGACGGTGGTCAGCCCGTCCTGGCCCGGGAGCAGGTGCCCGATGCTGGAGATCACCGTGAACAGGCCGGACGCGATCAGCACCGAGATGCCGTAGGTGAGGACGAGGCCGAGCTGGTTCGCCGTCTCCACCTGGTCCTTGCGGCGGAGCAGATTGGGGACCGACGCGTCCTTCGCCGGGATCCAGAACATGGCGCACAGCTCGATCAGGAAGGTGGCGGCGAACAGCCACCACAGCGACCCGACGAGGGGGATCGAGACGAACAGGCAGAAGCGCAGCACGTCGCACGTGACCATCACGCGGCGCCGGTCGAAGCGGTCCGCCAGCGCGCCCGCGAGCGGGCCCAGCAGCAGCGCCGGCAGCAGCTTGGTGGCGACGACCCCGCCGAGTGCGAAGCTCTGCGCCGCATACCCGCTGGTCAGCTGCGTGGCGAGCGAGGTCAGCGCGAGCAGGCTCAGCCACTCGCCGGTGGCGGTGAAGGCCGTGACGGTCCAGAGCCGGCGGAACGCGGGGATGGCCAGGACGCTGCGCACGCGGTGCGCGGTGGGTGCCGCGCCGGCGGAACCCGTCAGACCGCCGGGAACGCTCTCCGAGCCGATCGCGGGTCACCTCCCTCGCGTGCGACACCCCCCGATCCCTGCTCGACCGGGCCGGTCGGCGGCGGGCCGCGCGGGAGCGGGGCCGGCCCCTGCCGACGCCCTCAGGGTAGACGGGCGCACCGACAGGACGGCGCGGGCTCCGCGCGGCCGGTCTCAGGAGTTCATCAGCGAGACGATCAGCTGGACCAGGATGAGCAGGTAGACGCCCAGGAAGACGAGGGTGAAGGCGCGGGAGCCGACGCGCCCGCGCAGCCGCCGGGACAGGCCGACGATCTGCGGGTCGGGCCGGACGGGCGGCCGGTGCTCGATCCCGTCGATCACCGCGCCCGGGCGCTCGCGGATCGGCGCCGCCGGGGTGGCGGCGGGTACCCGGAGGAACCCGCGGAGCAGCAGCGGGTCGACCATCGGGGCGGGCTCGGGCTCAGGAGTCGCCCGGCCCAGGTCGAGGGGCGGGGGGTCGGTAGGGACCGGGGGTGGGCCGAGGGCGGGGAGGCGGAGCACCGGGGGCTCGGCGTGGAGCGGGGGCTCGGCGTGGAGCGGGGGCTCGGCGTGGAGCGGGGGCTCGGCGCGCAGCGCGGGCCCCGACGCGGTGGGCGACGGTCGCGGGGCGTCGGGGCCGGACGACGTCGTGCGGGTGGGGCGGCGGCGGCCCGTCTCCCAGGGCCTCGCCGGGCGGGGCTCGGAGGGGGCGGTGCCGCGGACGAACGGGAGCAGGGTGACCCACCGGACGAGCACGTCGGCGCGGTGGACATCGGCCATGGGCGCCGATGGTAAGGGCGATCAGCCGATCACACCTGCTGTCACGACGGCGCGTCGACGGTCCCGCCGCTCGCACACCACTCGCGGGCGCCGCACACCAGCCGGAAGCGGTGTGCGAGCGCTCCGGGTCGTCGAGCCGGCTGCCGAGGGCTACTCGCCCCCGCCGCCGTTGCCGCCGCCCTCGCCCCCGCCGCCGTTGCCGCCGCCCTCACCGCCGCCGTCGCCGCCCTCGTCGGGCCGGCCGCCCTCGTCCGGGGGCTGTCCCTCACCGCCGGCCGGGCCGGGCCGGCCCGGCGCCTGGGCCTCGGGCGCGGCGGGCGGGGCCGGCACCGTGCCGCTGCTGACCTGCAGGGTGATCTGCTCACCCGGCAGCGCCGTGCCACGCGGCACCTGCCCCACGACCGTGCCCCGGGTGGCGAGGTTGTCGACCGTCCGGGTGGTGACCGTCCAGCCCGCCCGCTCCAGGATCGCGCGCGCGTCGTTCTGCCCGCGGCCGACGACGTCGGGCACCCGGCTCTCCGCGCCGCCGGTCAGGTACCGGTCGTCCGTGGGTGGCAGCGGCAGCACCGGCGTCCCGTCGACGATCGGCTTCACCGCGCCGAACCACGTCTCCGCCGGCGTCTTGCCGCCGAAGATGTTGCCGCTGCGACAGGCGAACGGGGAGCCGGCGCCGTCGCACAGCGGCCGGGGCGCGCTGGAGTTGTCGAAGGTGATCACCGCGCCCGACAGGTTCGGCACGAACCCGACGAAGGCCGCGGACTTGTGCTGCTGGGTGGTGCCGGTCTTGCCGCCCATCGGTCGGTCCCAGCCGGCCTGGCGTGCGGCGCCGGCGGCGGTACCCATGATGTCGTCCTTGCTCAGGCCGGTGAACAAGGTGTTGGCCAGGCCCGGCTCGACGACCTGCTCGCACGGCGCCTCGGTGATCTCCACCGGGTTGCCGGCCGCGTCCGTGACCGACTCGATCGGCGTGGGCGGGCACCACGTGCCCGCGCTCGCGAGGGTGGCGCCGACGTTGGCGAGCTCGAGCACACTCGTCGGCGTGACGCCCAGGGTGAACGAGGCCTGCCGCTGCGCCTTGGTCACCTCGGCGATCGAGCGGTCCGTCCGGCGGCCGGTGGCCGGGTCGACGAACGGGGTCGTGGCCAGGGACTTCATCCCCAACCGGACCGCCATGTCGACGACGTCCGGGACGCCGGTGAACTCCTCCAGCTTGATGAAGGCGGTGTTCGGCGAGGTGGCCAGCGCGTCCTGCAGCGACATCCGCTCGGGGTAGCTGCCCGCGTTGGCGACGGGGATCGGCCGCCCGCCGCCGTCGACGTAGATCGGCGACGCGTAGCCGCTCGGCGGGACCGACATCTGGTAGTTGATGCCGAGCCCCTTCTCCAGCGCGGTGGCGGCGGTGAAGATCTTGTAGACGGATCCCGCGCCCAGGTTGACCGGCTCGTAGGGCAGGCCGTAGCTGGTCTCCCACTCGTCGGCGTCGAGGCCGAAGGTCCGGCTGGACCCCATCGCGAGGACCTTGTGCGCGTCCTGCCCCGGCTCGACCAGCGACATCACGTTCGCGACGTTCGGCTGGCCCGGCGGGACCTCGGCGTCGAGCGCGGCCTTCACGCTGGCGAGCTTGTCGCGGTCCAGGGTCGTGCGGATGGTGTAGCCGCCGCGGGCGATCTGCTCGGGCGAGAAGCCGGCCTCGGTGAGGTACTCGGTGACGTACTTGCAGAAGAACCCGGCGTCGCCGGCGCCGATGCAGCCGTTGGGCCGCGTGTTCAGCGGGCGGACGATCCCGAGCGGCTCGGACGTGGCGGACCGTGCCTGGGACTCGTCGATCATCCCCTGCTCGCGCATCTGCGCGATCACGAGGTTGCGCCGGTCGAGCGCGGCCTGCGGGTTCTGCACGGGATCGGTCGCCGCCGTGCTGCGCACCATGCCCGCGAGCAGCGCGGACTGCGCCACGGTGAGGTTCTTCGCGCTGGTGTCGAAGTAGGTGCGGGCGGCGCTCTCGATGCCGTACGCCCCGTTGCCCCAGAACACGATGTTCAGGTAGCGGGTGAGGATCTCCTCCTTGCTCAGCTGGCGCTCCAGCTGCAGGGCGATCCGCGCCTCCTTGAGCTTGCGCGCCGGCGTCTGCTCGGTGGCCTTGAGCCGCTCCGCCTCGGTCTGCGCCTCGACGTAGAGCGTGTAGTTCTTGACGTACTGCTGGGTCAGGGTGGACGCGCCCTGCACGACGTCGCCGGACGCCGAGTTGGCGACCACGGCGCGGATGGTGCCCTGCCAGTCGACGCCCTGGTGCTCGTAGAAGCGGCGGTCCTCGATGGCGACCATCGCGGCCTTCATCGCGGGCGAGATGTCCTTCGCGGCGACCTGTGTGCGGTTCTGGTCGAAGAGGTAGGCGATCGGCTGGCCGGCGTCGTCGGTGAGCGTGGTGGCCAACGGCAGGCCGCCCTCGACCAGGCTGCTCGACGTCGAGTTGACGCTGTCCCCCGCGTCGTTGCTGACCAGCCCGACACCCGCCACGAACGGAAACGCCATCCCCGCCGTGACGACACCGGCGAGCACGCAGAGGCCCAGCAGCAGACCGACCGGGCGGGCAAGGTGACGGGGAGGAGCCACGGTCGGCAAGGGTAACCGCCGCGGCGTCACCGTTCTGTCAGGTTGAGTAGTTCTGCGTGGTGTCGGGCGGAACCGGACGCTCGCAGAATCCGTCCCAGTTGCCGAACGCGGGCCGAGCGGCCCGCCCGGGGCGGAGGAGACGATGGTGGACGCAGCCGCGAGCAGGTGGAACTGGCGGGTCGCCGCCCGGTGCCGCACCGCCGACGCCGAGGAACTGTTCGTGCGGGGCGCGGAGCAGCGGCGGGCACGGCAGTTCTGCGCGACGTGCCCGGTCCGGATGGAGTGCCTGGCCCACGCGCTCGACGAGCGGGTGGAGTTCGGGGTGTGGGGCGGGACCACCGAGCGGGAGCGGCGTGCCCTGCTGCGCTCGCGGCCCGGGGTGCGGTCGTGGGCGGAGCTGCTGCGGGCGGCGCGGGCGGAGCACTACGCGTCGGGTCGCGCGCCGGGTCGCCGGGCGGGGGGCCCGACGGCGGGGTGGGCGGCGGACCCGGCCGTGGACCCGGCGGAGTCGGTGGAGTCGGCGGCGGAGGAGTCCGCGGCGGCCATGGCGGCCCTCCTGCCATCACCCGACCGGAGGACGGCCTGCTGACCGGGGCCAGTACCGTTGTCGGGTCCGCACCACCCAGCCCGGAGGACCACCGTGATCTCGACCGGCGGGGTGGGCTTCGTGGCGGGCCTGTACCGCCGCCACGCCGCCGACCTGGTCCGGGTCGTCGAGCAGCAGCGCGCGCTACCGGCCACGACGAACGGCACGGCCCGCGGCCTCGACGACCTCGAGGCCGAGATCACCTACCTGCTCGTGCGGCAGCTGCGGCCGGAGCACGTCGTGGAGATCGGCACCGCCCGCGGCCGGTCCTCGTCCTGGCTGCTGAGCGCGCTGCGGGACAACGGCAGCGGGCGTCTGGTCTCCTTCCGGCGGAACCCCCGCCCGTCGGTGGTGCCGCCCGAGCTGGCCGCGGACCGCTGGACCGTCCACACCGGCGACGTCCGGTCCCGGCTCGACTCGTTCCCGGTGACCATCGACTTCCTGCTGGTCGACGCGGCACACACCCGCCGGTTCGGCCGCTGGTACGTGCGGACGGTGTTCCCGCGGCTGGCGTCCGGCACGCCGGTCGGGGTGCACGAGGTGTACCGGGGCCGGTCGCGCTGGGTGCGGCGCGAGGGCGGCGCGGTGCTCGACTGGCTGGCCGAGCGGGACCTCCCGCACTTCACCGTGGCCCCGCGCCGGGCGCCCGAGAGCTTCGCCGCGCTGACCGACCTGCGCCGGGAGCTGGGGATCGAGGGGGCGCGTGGTCGGGCCGACAACCCGATGATCTGGTTCGAGACGCCGTAGGCCGATCGGTGGGTGCCGGGGCGCGGCAGGTGTGACACGTCCGGGACCGGTGAACACTCCGGCAACGGAAGGGGTGTGTCATGGCCGATCCGCAGAGGGACGACCGTCCGGTCGTCGACGGCACCCGCGCGACGCCGGACGAGCTGCGCGCCGAGGTCGAGCGCCTGTCCGACGGGCGCCGGCAGGAGGTCGCGGAGCTGCGCGAGGACATCGGAGCGACCATGCACCAGCTGGCGGAGCGCGTCGACGTGCCGGCCCGCGTCAAGGCGACGCTGCGCACGGTGCCGCCCACCGTATGGGCCGGAGCCGCCGGTGCCGCAGCAGCGGTCACGGGGCTGATCGTCCTGCTCAAGGCCCGCCGCGCCACGTCCCTGCGCCGCCGCCCGACGCGGCGCCACCGGCAGACCCCGGCCTCGTGAGTGGCGATGGTCGCCCCGGCGACCGTCGCCACCCACGCCGACTCGCGCTGCCAGAACCCGCGACTCGCGCTACCGGAACTCGGCGGTCACCTGAACTGGTGGATCGTGCCGGGGGAGGCGGGAAGGGCCTCGTCCTCCGCGGCCAGCCGCTCGCCGACCTCGCGCAGGCCGTCGAGGTCGCTGATGTCGCCGGCCACCGCGGGCACCCGCACCACCGGCACGCCCGGGTGGGCGCCGGAGAAGCGGGCGAGCAGGCGCTCCTCCCGCTCGGCGAGGTCCACCCGGTCCGCGTGCAGCCGCAGCACCGCACCGGCCAGCCGCGACGAGCCGGCGTTCTCCGCCGCAGTCCGGGCGCGGGCCGCGGACAGCGGCGCCAGCACCGGGTGCGTCCGGTTGAGGACGAGCCCGGCCAGGGGCATCTCCTCGCCCGCCAGCCGGTCGACGAAGTACGCGGCCTCCCGCAGGGCGTCGGGCTCCGGGGAGGCGACGACGACGAACGAGGTCCCCGGCGACCGCAGCAGCTCGTAGGTCTTGGTCGCGCGCTCGCGGAACCCGCCGAACATGGTGTCGAAGGCCTGCACGAACGCCGAGGCGTCGGCCAGCAGCTGCCCGCCGAGGATCGTCGAGACCGCTTTCGCGAACAGTCCGAACCCGGCGCCGACGATCTTGCGCAGGCCCCGGCCGCCCGCCCGGGCCGGTGAGCTGAGCAGCCGGATCATGCGGCCGTCGAGGAAGGTCGACATCCGCTGCGGGGCGTCGAGGAAGTCCAGCGCCGACCGCGACGGCGGGGTGTCCACCACGATCAGGTCCCACTCGCCGCGGGCGCAGAGCTGCCCCAGCTTCTCCATCGCCATGTACTCCTGCGTGCCGGAGAACGACGTGGAGATCGTCTGGTAGAAGGGGTTGGCGATGATCTTCTCCGCCCGGTCCGGGGCGGCGTGGGCGTACACCATCTCGTCGAAGGTGCGGCGCATGTCCAGCATCATCGCCTGCAGCGAGCCGCCCTCCGCGGACCCGCCGAGGCCCGGGACGCTGCCCGGCTCGTTGCTGAGCTCGTCCAGACCGAGGGCCTGCGCCAGCCGCTTGGCCGGGTCGATGGTGAGCACCACGACCGTGCGGCCGCGGTCGGCCGCGCGCAGGGCCAGGGCCGCGGCCGTGGTCGTCTTGCCGACGCCGCCCGAGCCGCAGCAGACCAGGATCCGGGTGTCCGGGTCGTCGAGCAGGGCGTCGACGTCGAGGGCCGGCGGAGTCGCGGGGCTCACCGGCGCACGCCCTGCTCACAGAGGTGCTCGGCCAGCTCGTAGAGCCCGCCGAGGTCGACCCCGCCGAGCAGCTGCGGCAGCTCCAGCCGCAGGACGTCGCCGGCCTCCCGCGCCAGCCGCTCCCCGGCCGCGGCCTCGGCCGCCACCCGGACCGCGTGCTCGACGGTCTCGGCCACCAGCCCGTCGATCACCTCCGGCGGCAGGTCGAGACCGGCCGTGGCGAGCCCGGACCGGATCCGCCCCGCGTCGACCCGGCCGTGCGCGGCGGAGGCCACCGAGCGGTCCGGCAGCCACTGCTCCCGCGCCCGGTTGACGACGACGGAACCGACCCGCAGGTCGGCGGCGCGCAGCTCGCGCACGGCGTCGAGGGTCTCGGTCACCGGCAGGTCCTCCAGCAGCGTGACGAGGTGGACCATCGTGCGGTCCGAGTGCAACAGCTCGACCACGCCCTCGGCCTGGCTGTGGATGGGGCCGGTGCGGGCGAGCTCGGCCATCGCGCGGGTGACGTCGAGGAAGGTCACCAGGCGACCGGTCGGCGGGGCGTCGAGCACCACGGCGTCGTAGGCGGGCCTGCCGTTCTCCCGCCGCGAGACGGTCTCCTTGACCTTGCCGGTGAGCAGCACGTCCCGCAGGCCGGGCGCGAGGGTGGTGGCGAACTCGATCGCGCCCATCCTGCGCAGCGTCCGGCCGGCGACGCCGAGCTTGTAGAACATCTCGAAGTACTCGAGCAGCGCGGCCTCGGCGTCGACGGCCAGGGCGCGGACCTCGCCGCCGCCGGGCGCGACGGCGATCCGGCGCTCCTCGTAGGGCAGCGGGGCGGTGTCGAAGACCTGGGCGATGCCCTGCCGGCCCTCGACCTCCACGAGCAGGGTCCGGCGGCCGCGCGAGGCGAGCGCCAGGGCGAGCGCCGCCGCGACCGTCGTCTTCCCCGTCCCGCCCTTGCCCGAGACCACGTGCAGTCGGGCCGCCCACGGATCGGGGGCCCCGGCGGATGACGTCACGCCACCAGCGTACGGAGCAGTGCGGCGAGCGGCTCGTCCGAGCGGACCGCGTCACGTGCCCGCTCCCCGCCGGTCCGTCCGGGGACGCCCGCTCGTCGCAGACCGGGCCCTCCGGCCCGCTACCGGGTGACGGCGCCGGGCTACAGTCCCGGCTCATGACCTCCCCGGCCGTCACCAGGTGGGAATACCTGAACGCCCCGCTGTTGATCCACAACACCAAGGCGATCCTCGACAACTTCGGCCGGGACGGCTGGGAGTTGGTCTCGGTCGTCCCCGGCGCCACCCCGGAGAACCTGATCGCGTTCTTCAAGCGCCCGGTGCAGCAGTCGTGACCACCCCCACGCAGCGGCTGGCCGAGCTCGGCCTCGAGCTGCCGACCGTGGCGGCACCCGCCGGTTCGTACATCCCGGCCAAGGCCTCGGGCTCGCTCGTCTTCACCGCCGGCCAGGTGCCCTTCGTCGACGGCACGCTCCCGAAGGCCGGCAAGGTCGGCGCGGAGGTCACCGCCGAGGAGGCGAAGGACCTCGCCCGGATCTGCGCGCTCAACGCGCTCGCCGCCGTCGACGCGCTCGTCGGGCTGGACAACGTCAAGGGCGTGGTCAAGGTCGTCGGGTTCGTGGCGTCCGCCCCCGGGTTCGGCGGCCAGCCGGGCGTGGTCAACGGCGCGTCGGACCTGCTCGCCGAGGTGTTCGGCGACTCGGGTGCGCACGCCCGCTCCGCCGTCGGCGTCGCCGAGCTGCCGATCGACGCCCCGGTGGAGGTCGAGCTGATCGTCGAGGTCGCGTAGTGGAGGCGGCCGCGGCCCACGAGCTGCTCGTCCGGCTCGCCGGACGGCTGCCCGACGACGTCCTCTGGCGGCTGCGGGACTGGCTCGCCGCCGGTGCGGCGGCGCCGGTCGGTGCGCTGCTGCCGCGCGCCCTGCTGCGCAACCGGATCGGGATCACGGACGCCGAACGCACCCTGCTCGCCGCCACGGCGGGCGAGAACCGCCTGGTCGACGCCGTCCTCCCGCTGCACACGCCGGACGCTCCCCATCCGGCGTTCGCGGCGGGTCCCGAGCTGCCCGATCTCGCCGTGCTGGGCGCGCGGGCCGTCGTGGCCGGGCACCCCGGCACGCAGGAGGTGCGGCACGCGCGCCGCGGCCGGCACGGCGAGCAGCGGGTGCTCCTCGTCCTGGGCGCCGGACGCGCCTGGGAGCTGACCGGCACCCTGCAACGGCTGCTGCGCGTGCACGGCGACCGGACGCCCTGCGTCGAGGTGCTCCCCGCCGGGCTGGAGCCCCCCGCCTACCACCAGGCCGCCATCGTCGGGTCCCGCTCCGTGTGGACGCGGCCCGGCGCCGAGACCGAGTTCGCGACGCCGGCCCTCTCCGGCGCGAGCTGACCGAAAGAAGGAGGGCCCGGTGTCGGCCCCACCTGCCCCGAGCACGCATCACCTGCTGCTGGCCCTGGCCGGCCGGGTCGACGACGACCTGCTGGCCACCGCCCGCGAGCTCGTCGCCATCGGCGAGGAGCCGCAGGCGCTGGAGATCCTCGTCGCGACGCTGGTCGCCGACCGCACCGCCCTCCCCGCCCCGCTGCGGTCCGAGGTCGTGGAGCTGGCCCGCCGGCGGGCGATCGAGCTCGACGCCGACGGCCTCCTCGCCCGCGCCGCCGGCTCGCTGGACGGCACCCGGCACGTCTTCGGCGCCGGTCCGGCCGGTGCCGACGAGCGGATCGCCGAGCTGCTGATCTCGCCGCCGCCCGGCTCGACGGTGCGGCTGACCTGGCGGATGACGCCCGCGGGGGCCGCGCCGGGGCCGGTGCCGCACCCGGTGGTGCTGGTGGAGCTGTCCGGCCCGGGCATCGCGCCCGAGGTCGTGTCGTACCGGCTCGGAGCGCACCTGCTGCGGTCCGGCCTGCCGGCTTCGGTGGAGGCCTACACGCCCGCCGACGCGCTCCCCGCCTACCAGCGCGCCGCGCTGGAGCGGGCGCGGGAGGTCGGGGCACCGGCGGGTGTCGTCCCGGCCGCGGAACCCGACGAGGTGGGTGCCGCAGCCGGCTCGGGCGAGCCGCCGTCCGCGCGGGCGGCCGGTTCCGGCCGTGGCGAGACGTTCGAGGGCAGTGGGCCGTCGGGCGCCCGGGAGGCGCCGGGCCGGTCCGGCGGGCCCCGGCCCGGTCCGGCGGACGCGTCGTCGCGGCCCTCGCCGTCCCCGCGGCCGGGGCCCGCCGACCCGGGCACCCGTCCGCCGTTCCCGCGGCCGGCCCTCGGCCGGCCGATGACGAGTTCGCGGCCGCCGGCCGCGTTCCAGCCGCTGCACCCGCAGCCCGACGGACCTCCCCCCGGGCCTGCGGTCCCGAGGCACGACGCGGAGCCGGGCAGCGCCCGGCCCGAGGGGACACCTCCCGCCGAGGCGCACCCCGGGTCGGCACCCCTGCCCGAGCCCGCCGGGCCGCCCGTCGACCGGCCCCGGCCGCGCCCGGTCCCGGTCCCGGTCCCGCACGGCACCGGTCCGCACCCCGACGGTTCACGGCCCCCGCTCGGGCCGGTCGAGATGCCGCCGGACGAGCCGCGGACCACTCCCTTCGAGCGCACGCGGGCGTCCCGCCGCTCCGGCCCCGCGCTGAGCGTGGTTCCGCCCACGCCGGGCCACGAGCCGCCGAGCGCACCGCGCCACGGTCCCGTCACCCGCCCGACCCCGGTCGTCCCCGCCGACGCCGGCCTTCCCGCCGGGCCTGCGCCGGACCACGAGGACCTGGAGGAGGACCCGCCCGTCCTCGCCTCGATGCGCGACCCGTTGAGCGGTCCGCTGCGCGAGCCGCTGCTCGACGCCCGGCTCGACCGGGCCGAGACCGGCCCGCTACCGGTCGTCGGCCCCGCTGCCGAGCAGGGATCGCCGGCCGTCGACGGGCGCGCCCCGGCCGCGCCGGACGAGGACGCCGGTTCGCCCGGTGTGGCGGAGGAGGAGCGGGCCGGATCCTCCGACGTGCGACGGGTCGCTCGGGACGAGGCGGCCCCGCGGGCCGAGGCGCGGGCCGCCGACCCGGGTGGGAAGCAGGCGATCTCTCCGGGCGGGGGACAGGCAGCCGCACCCGGCGGGGGACCGGCAGTCGCGTCCGGCGGGGACCAGGCGACGGCGCCGGGCGGGGAACAGGCAGCCCTGCCGACCGAAGCACAGCCGCCGGCTCAGGCCGAGGCACAGCCGCCGGCTCGGGCCGAGGCACAGCCGCCCGCTCGGGCCGAGACCGAGCCGGAGGATCCGGACGAGGTGCCCGGGAGGCGGCGCCGCCGACGCGCCGAGGAGCCGCAGCGGGAGCCCACCGCGGAGTGGACGCGCGAGTGGACCTCCGGCGCGTGGGCGATGCCCGCAGCGGGTCCGCACCCCGCGTCCGGGTACCCGGCAGCTGATCAGCCGGTGGGCCGCAGTGCCTCCGCGCCCCACGAGGACATCACCGATCCCACCGGCCGGTCCAGCGACGAGATGCCGCCGCCAGCCGGGGCCGGTGCGGCCTTCGCCGCTCCGATGCGGGTCGGCTCGCACGAGCCCGGCGGCCCCCGCACGATCGAGCAGGCGCATACCGACGAACCGGCCGACGCCGACCCGGCCGGACCTGGCGACCGCCCCGGCACGACCGGCCCCGAGGGCCAGGACCGCGGTGGGGAGCGGGCCGACGCCGTCGATCCGGCGGCGTCGGGCCGCGGCGGGCGTCGTCGTGCCGACGCACGGCACAGCGGCTCGGAGTTCCCGAACGGCTCGGACCTGTTCGGACCGCGGGACGCCACCGGCCGCCGCTCCGGCGGTCCGGAGTCGCTCGGCGGGCTGCTCGACCGGTCGAACGGCACCCGGCACCCGGTCCCGACCCGGGACGGGCTCGCCGCCTCGCCCGCGGCCGTGGAGCCCGAGGCCGACCGCACCGACGACCCGCGGCACGGCCCCCTGCGGATCGACCCGCTCGACCCGCTGGGCTCGGCGGCCGCCGCCGACGAGGACCGCACGGGCCGGGGCAGCGCAGGCGGCCATCAGGCAGCGGACGGCCCCGCGAGCCGACCGGGACAGGAGTTCGCGACGAACGACCGTCCGGCACCGGCCGAGAATTCCGACGGCAGTGGTCCCGGCGCCCGGCCGCGCGCGAGCACGGCTCCCACGAACGGGGGCACCGGCATCCCCGCCGCGCCACGGGGCGGCACTCTCCCCGGCTCGGGCCCGGACGAGGACATGGCCGGCTCCCGCCTGGGCGGCGAGGGCCCCGGCTCGCGGGGAGGCGGCGACGCCCCCGGGCCGGTCCTCGGCGGCGAGGCAGGCGGCACGCGCCGGAGCGAGGACGCACCCGCCCCCCTCTCCGGCGGCGAGGCACCGGACGCAGAAAGCCCCGGTCTCCGCCGCGGCAGCTCCCCGGCCTCCGGCAAGCCCACCGTCGGTGATGCAGCCGACGACCCGGCCGTGGCGGGCGACGAACCCCCCACCGGCCGCCGCGCCGCGAGGAACGGGGCGCCGACGATCCGTCCGGTCCCGGGCGGCCGTCGGCGCGCCCGGCACCGCCCGGACGACGCGGAGCCGGACCCGTGGGGCTTCGTGACCGACGACGCCGGCGCCGCCACCACTCCGGACGCCGCACCGCGCCCCGAGGAGGGGCCGCAGGACCGGTCCGACGGCATGCCGCCGCCCCGGCCGGTGCCGCGCACCATCCCGCGCATCCGCCGGTCCGCCGAGCAGCCCGTCAGCGGGCTGTTCGGTCCCGGCGAGGTGCCGCCCAGCCGTCCGGACGACCCCTTCGGCACGGGGGCCAGGTCGGTTTCCGACCGCGACGACGCGGAGCCGGGCGGCGGGACGGCCCCCTACAGCACCACCGACCCCGTCGGTGACGCCGAGACCTCCACCCCTGCGCCGGCGCCCGGGCCGCAGAACCCGCCGTCGGGCCCTTCACCGGGAGCGCAGTCGTCGTTGTCCAGCCGTGAGCAGGACCTGCTGCGCCTGCTCCAGCAGGAGCTGGCGGTCCGCGAGTCGTCGCCGGAGCGTCGCAACGGTTCCGGTCCCTACGACCCGCCGGACCTGGCGGGCTGAACGTCCGCACGAGCCGGGCCCGCACGGTCGGGCCCGGCCGTGCACGTCCGGAACCGGGACGTCAGGGCCCTCCCGGACGCCGCGAACCGCACCGACGTCCCGCCGGGAGCGCCCTATCCGCGGGCCAGCTCCTCGGCCCGGGCGAGCACCCGCTGCACGTGCAGGGCGCGGGCGGCGGAGTACGGGCCGTCCGCGCGGCCGCCGCCGATCGCGTCGAGCAGTTCGTCGAGCAGGACGGCGTAGGAGGCGGTGGCGTCGGCGGGACGGTCGGTGAGGACGTGCCGCCCGACCGAGCCGAAGGCCGTCACCTCCATCTCGGTCGGGTCGACCGGCAGCGCGAGCGAGAGCGAGAGGGTGCTGCGGGCACCGCCGACGTGTCGGAGCCCGACGCGCCACAGGTCCTGCTCCCCGGCGTGCGCGAACTCGACCGCGACGACCTCGCCGAGCGCGGTGTCGAGCAGGTCGACCAGGTGCGGGCCGATGTCGAGCAGGGCGCCCCGCTCGGCCCGCCACGCCGACGCCGAGTACGGGCCGCCGAGCAGCGCCCCGGAGAGCCAGCGGGCGGTGGCCGCCGTGTCGGGGCCGGCGGGTTCCGCCGGGAAGCCGGCGAGCCAGGCGCGGACCGGCGGATGGAAGCGCAGGGTGAACACCGTCGTCGAGCAGACGCCGGCCTCGGTGATCGCGGCGGCGACCCGCTCCGCAGCCGGCAGGGTGTCGGCGAGCGGCTTGTCCAGGATCAGGTGTTTCCCGGCGGCCGCCGCCCCCGGCGCGAGCGTCCCCTGCACGGCGGGCGGCACGGCGAAGGCGACGGCGTCGACCGCCTCGAGCAGCTCGTCGAACTTTGGGTACGGCCTGCCTCCGTGCAGCGCGGAGATCTCACGAGCGGGTTCCGCCCGGCGGGTCCAGACGCCCGCGAGCTCCACCCCGGGATGGGCGGCGAGGGCGGGGGCGTGCACGGAGCGGGCCCACGGCCCACCCCCGACGAGTCCGACGCGCAGCTGGTCCACGGCCCCATCCTGCCCGGGGCCGCCGCCCCCGCGCCCGCACCGTCTCCTGCGTCCGGGTGGCGGGTGGCGTTCTTCACTCCCGGCCACCGGGACCCGTCGGGTTAAGGTCCGGGCGTGAGCGTCGCCGGGGACAACACGACCAACGGAGCCGCGCAGCCGAAGCCGGCCGCGACCGTGCTGCTGCTGCGCGACGACCCGGCGCCCCCGCCCGGACGCGCGCCGCTGCAGGTCTTCCTGCAGCGCAGGGTGAAGCAGATGGCCTTCGCGGGCGGCATGACCGTGTTCCCGGGCGGCAGCGTCGACCCCTCCGACGTGCCCGAGGCCGAGCGCTGGGCCGGCCCCGACCCCGCCGAGTGGGCCGGGCTGCTCGGCGTGTCGCCGCAGGTCGCCGGTCAGGCCGTCTCCGCGGCGGTGCGCGAGCTCTTCGAGGAGACCGGCGTCCTGCTCGCGGGCCCACCCGGTGGCGAACCCGGCTCGCTCACCTCGCAGGCCCCGTTGTGGCGCAAGCAGCTCGTCGAGCACACGATCTCCCTGGCCCAGGTGCTGGTCGACTCGGGCTACGTGCTGCGCTCGGACCTGCTGCGGAGCTGGGCACACTGGGTGACCCCGCCGCAGGAGGGCCGCCGCTACGACACGCTCTTCTTCGTCGCCGCGATGCCCGCCGGCCAGGAGGCCGACGCCCACACGACCGAGGCCGTCGAGGCGGCCTGGTGGCACCCGGAGGCGGCGCTGGAGGCGTTCGACACCGGCGAGATGACCTTGATGCCGCCGACCCTGCTCTCGGTGCGCGACCTCACCGCCTTCGGCACCACGGCGGAGGCGCTGGCGGGGTGCACGGGCCGCGACCTGACCCCGGTGCACCCCCGGTTCCGCGAGGACGACGAGGGCGTCCGTTACGTGATCCTCCCGGACGGGTCCGAGCACCGGTTCCTTCCCGTGCGACCGGCGTGACCGCTCCCGCGTACGGCGAGCTCCGCGAGGTCACCCCCCTGGTCTCGGTGCTCCTGCAGAACAACCCCGGGCCGATGACGCTCGAGGGCACCAACACGTGGATCCTGCGGGCGCCCGGGGTGGAGGAGTGCGTCGTCGTCGACCCGGGTGAGGCGGACGACGAGGAGCACCTCGCGCGGGTGGCCGCGCAGGGGCCCGTCGCCCGCATCCTGCTGACCCACCGCCATCACGACCACAGCGGCGCGGCGCGCCGGCTCGCCGAGCTGACGAAGGCGCCGGTGCAGGCCCTGGACCCGAGCCTCGTGCTGGGCTCGGAAGCCCTGGCCGACGGCGACGTCGTCGCCGCCGCCGGCCTGGAGCTGCGCGTGGTGGCGACACCGGGGCACACCTCGGACTCGACGTCGTTCCTGGTCGAGGGCCCGGGGCAGGACGGGCCGCCGCCCCTGCTGGCCGGCGACATGATCCTCGGCCACGGCACCACGGTGATCGCCCACCCGGACGGCGCGCTCGCCCCGTACCTGACCTCGCTGGACTGGTATGCCGACCTGCCGGCCGGCACGACCGTGCTGACCGGCCACGGCCCCGAGCTGCCCGACGCCGCGGCCGTCGCGAAGCACTACCGCGAGCACCGCCACCAGCGGCTGGACCAGGTCCGCGAGGCCCTGCGCACCCTGCCCGGGGACGCGACGCCGCGCCAGGTCGTCGAGGTGGTGTATGCCGACGTCGACGAGCGGCTGTGGGACGCCGCGGAGCTGTCGGTGAGGGCCCAGCTGGACTACCTACGCGGCTGAGGGCGTGCCCTCGATCGTCCGGCGCCGCGCCCAGAGCGCGGCGCCGACGAGCAGCCCGGCCGCGCCCCCGGTGAGGAACGCGCCGGCGGCACCGGTCGCCTCCACCACGACCCCGGCCAGGGACTGCCCGACCGCGGCGCCCACGGTGATCGCCGTGACCACCCAGCCGAACGCCTCGGTGGCCGCGCCGCGGGGCGCCACCACCTCGACGACGAGCGAGTGCCCGGTGGTCTGCGGGGTGATGAGTCCGCCCGCGGCCAGCATCGCGAGGACCAGCAGCAGGAGCGAGTCCGCGGCACCCGCGAGCCACATCGCCAGCACCAGCACGCCGAACCCGGCCACCAGCACCGGCATCCGCAGGTGCAGCGCCCGCGGCCACGGCCGCATCCCGTAGAGCACGCCGACCAGCACCGACGTGACCGACCAGGCGGAGAGCAGCGCGCCGCCCAGCCACGGCTCGCCGAGAGCCGTGGCGACCGCGGGCACCCCGACCTCGACCGCGCCGACGACGAGCCCGAAGCCCAGCCCGGCCAGCGCGATCGTCCGCATGCCCGGGCTCGCGATCGCGCCCCACGGCGACCCGCCGGCCGACGGGAGCGGCAGGCTGCCCCGCACGGGCCCGCTCAGGGCGAACCCCACCGCGCCGATGACGGTCGCGACCACGGCCACGGCGGTGCCCGTCCCCGGCCACGGCAGGGAGGCCAGCAGCGCGGCCACACCCGGCCCGAGGACGAAGAAGACCTCGAGGCTGATCGCCTCGTAGCTGTACGCGGCCTCGCGGCGCGGGCCGGCCGGCACCAGCCGTTCCCAGAGGGCCCGGGAGGCGCCGGGCATGGCGGGCATGACCAGCCCGGTGAGCAGCGCGACCCCGACGACCACGGGCAGCGCGACCCGCGTCTCGACCGCCGTCACGAGCCCGCCGGCGCTCAGCAGGAACAGGAGGGCGACCGCCAGCAGCACGCCCGAGGGCCCCCGCCGGTCCATCAGCCGGCCCTGCAGCACCGACCCGACGGCGACGCCGATCAGCGAGCCCGCCGAGACGGCACCCGCGACCGCGAACGACCCGGTCTCGCGCTGCACGTAGAGCAGCGTGGCGAAGCTGAACATGGCGACCGGGAACCGCCCCACCGCGGAGGTGAGGACGGGCACGGCCGCACCGGGGGCGGTGACGGCGGCGCGGTAGTCGGCGAGCGAGACGGACACGGGTCGAGGATCGCACATTCTGGTACGGGCGTACCAGTTATGTCGGTGCCGCCACACATGGTGGATCCGGGAACAGGACCGTCGCCAGGTGCACCCGACGCCGTCCGCCGCCCTCGCCGCACGCCCGGTACGGGGCCAGGGCCGCCCGCAGGTCCTCGGTGAGCGCGGCGAGCTCGGCTTCCGTGAGCCAGAACGCGGCGGTCCGGAAGCCGTGCACCTCGCGGGCGAGCGCCTCCGGCGAGTCCGGGAGCGTGTCGAGGAACCGCTCGTAGCCCGCGGCCAGGGCGGCGAGGAACGCGGTGAGGGCCTGCTTGGCCGACTCCGGCGTCATCCGTGCGGCCTCCTCGGGCCCGACGTCCACCACGCCGTCGCGCAGGGCGTAGGTGCGCTCCACGGAGCCGCGGACCCGGTGCTCGTCGACGATCTCCAGCGCACCACCCTCGACCAGCCGCGCGACCTGCCGGTACAGCGTCGCGACGGGAACGTCGGACAGCTCGTCGCGCAGCTGGCCGGTGGTGCACCTGCGGCCGCCGAGCAGCGCACGCACGACCCGCATGCGCACCGGGTGCAGCAGCAGGTCCGGTCGGGCCGGCATCTCCTCACCACCGTTCTCATCTATGATAACGTTCTCTTCGACGGTAACAGACGCTCCGTCGACAGGAGGTCCACGAGTGGCCCGCACGGTTCCGGTACGCCTGGAGGGCGACCGGCTCGTCGTCGCCCCGACCCGCGGCCAGCGGCTCGCCGGCCTGATCCGTGGGGTCTCGGTCCCGCTCGGGGCGATCGGCGACGTCCGCGTCGTCCCGGACGCCCGGGGCGCCCTGCGGGGCATCCGGGCCCCCGGCCTCGCCGTCCCGCGCCGCACGTACATCGGCACGTGGCGGCGCCGCGGCCACCGCGAACTCGTGATCGCCCGGGCCGGCGCTCCCGCCCTGCGGATCGAGCTGACCGGTTCCCGCTACGACGCGATGCTGCTCGGCACGGCCGATCCCGACGGGCTGGCCGCCCGCATCCGGGACCGGCGGACCCACGCCCCCCAGATCGTCGTCGACTCCGACGGCGAGCGGCTGGCCGGGACGCTCCGCCTGCCGGCCGCGCGCACCGGCCCGGTGCCGGCGGTCCTGCTGCTGCCGGGCTCCGGGCCGCTCGACCGCGACAGCGACCACCGCCGCGCGACGCTCGGGGTGACCCGCCTGCTGGCCGACGCGCTGGCCGACGCCGGTGTCGCCTCGCTGCGGGTCGACAAGCGCGGGACGGGCGCGAGCACCGGGGACTTCTTCCGCACCGGCTTCCTCGACACCACCCGCGACGCGGAGGCGGCACTCGCCGCGCTGGCCGCGCGTCCGGAGGTCGACGCGCAGCGGATCGTGGTCGCCGGGCACAGCGAGGGCGCCTTTCACGCCGTCGCCCTCGGTGCCGAGCACGGCGAGCTCGCGGGGGTCGTGCTCCTGTCCGGGGCGGCCCACCCGGCGGAGGAGGTGCTGCGCTACCAGGGCCGGGCCGTCCTGGGGACGCTGCCGGGCCCGGTGCGGGCGCTGCTCCGACTGGCGCGGATCGACGTCACGGCGCTGCAGCGCAAGCGGATCACCGCGCTGCGCGCGACCACGACCGACGTCACCGGCCACGGGCCGCTGCGCACCAACGCCCGCTGGTTCCGGGAGTTCCTCCAGGCCGATCCCCGGCCGCAGGTCGAGCGGCTCGCGCCGCTTCCCGTGCTCGCGGTGACCGGCGAGCGGGACGTCCAGGTCGACCCGGCCGACGCCGAGCTGATCGCCCGGCTCACCGGGGGCGAGGCCTACCGCGCCCCCGGCGTGACCCACCTGCTGCGGCGCACGCCGGACGCGGGCGGGCCGTCGACCTACCGCCGGCAGTCCGCCGAGCCCCTCGCGGAGGACGTGGTCGAGCGGGTGGTCGGCTTCGTCCGGCGCGTGACCGAGCGGCCACGCGCGGCGGACGAGCAGGGGTAGGCTCTACCGGGCCCGGCGGGCGAGCCGCTCGGGCTCGAGGATCAGCACGCTCTTGCCCTCGAGTCGCAGCCAGCCGCGGTGCGCGAAGTCCGCCAGCGCCTTGTTGACGGTCTCGCGGGAGGCGCCGACGAGCTGGGCGATCTCCTCCTGGGTCAGGTCGTGCGTCACGCGGAGCAGGCCGGACTCCTGGGAGCCGAACTGGCGGGCCAGCTGCAGCAGCGACTTGGCCACGCGGCCGGGCACGTCCGTGAAGATCAGGTCCGCCAGCATGTTGTTGGTGCGGCGCAGCCGACGCGCCAGCACCCGCAGCAGCTGCTCGGCGATCTCCGGGCGCTTGCCGATCCACTCGCGCAACGCGGCGCGGTCCATGCTGAAGGCGCGCACCTCGGTGACCGTGGTGGCCGAGGAGGTGCGGGGGCCGGGGTCGAAGATCGACAGCTCGCCGAACATGTCCGACGGGCCCGCAACCATCAGCAGGTTCTCGCGGCCGTCGGGGGACTTCCGGCCGATCTTCACCTTGCCGCTGCCGATGATGTAGAGCCGGTCGCCCGGCTCGCCCTCGCTGAAGATGACGTGCCCACGCGGGAACTCCACGGGCTCCAGGGCCTGCGCCAACACCTCGGCGGCGTGCGGCTCCACGCCCTGGAAGATCCCTGCCCGGATCAGAACATCGTCCACAACACCTGCTCCTGTCCACACCCGCCGCAGCCACGCGGCGGATCATCGGCGCGCCAGTCTAAGGGGTCGCTCCGCACAGTGTGACGAGACGACGTGCGAACACCGTGCCCGGATGGGGAATCCGGCACGGCGGACCGACCCGTTCGGCCCCCCTCCCCGCCCGGCCCGTTCCGGGCCGATCGGGCTACGAGGACACTTTACTCCGGCGTGTCCCGCGCCTTCCGCCCCGGTTGCGCAGCCGGAACAGCTCGAGCGCGCGGACGGTGCCCTGGCGGAACAGGGCACGCACCTCGTCGGGGCGGGGACGCTCGAGCAGCTCGTCGAGCTCGTCCTGCCGCACGGTGGACTCCCGCATCCGGGACTCCACGCGCTCCATGCCGAGCGCGAAGAACATCACCAGGAGCGGTACGAGGACGGCTAACCAGGCAGTCATGTCGCCGTCGATGATGGCGCACCCCGGGCACCCCGGCCGCACCGGGGGCTCCGCGTGTCGCGATCGATGCACGATCGAGACGTGTCACCTGCGGCACCCCTCCGCGACGCTCCGTGCCGTGCCGCGGGCTGTCGGTGGGCCGCCGTAGTCTCGTCGTGTGACCACCACACTCCGGCGTCCCACCAGCCGTGAGGTCGCGAAGCTGTCCGCGCGGATCGCCGCCGGCGAGAGCCCGATCGGCCGCGCCCGTCGGGTCGGGCGCATCCTGCGGGCGCTCGCCGTCGCGTATCCCGACGCGCACTGCGAGCTGGACTTCACGAACCCGCTCGAGCTCGCCGTCGCCACGATCCTGTCCGCGCAGTCGACCGACAAGAAGGTCAACGAGATCAGCCCGGCGCTCTTCGCGCGCTACCGCACCGCGGCGGACTACGCCGGCGCCGACCGCACCGAGCTGGAGGAGTACGTCCGGCAGACCGGCTTCTACCGGAACAAGGCCACCGCGCTGATGGGCCTGGGCGCCGCGCTGGTCGAGCGGTTCGACGGCGAGGTCCCGGGCCGACTGGAAGATCTCGTCACCCTGCCGGGAATCGGCCGCAAGACCGCCAACGTCATCCTCGGCAACGCGTTCGGCGTCCCCGGCATCACCGTCGACACCCACTTCGGCCGGCTCGTCCGTCGCTGGGGCTGGACGGGCGAGGAGGACCCGGTGCGGGTCGAGCACGAGGTCGGCGCCCTGATCCCCAAGCGGGACTGGACCATGGCGTCGCACTACGTGATCTTCCACGGGCGCCGGGTCTGCCACGCGAAGAAGCCGGCCTGCGGCGCGTGCACGCTGGCGATGGACTGCCCGTCGTTCGGGCTCGGGCCGACCGATCCGGTCGCGGCGGCGGTGCTGGTCAAGGGTCCCGAGGCACCGCACCTGCTGCAGCTCGCCGGGCTGGGCGGGGGCTGACGCGCGATGGGCCCGTTGACCTCGGAGCGCCGGGCCGCGCTGCGCCGGCACCGGTCGGAGCTGGTCAGCACGGTGGTGGTCCTGGCGCTGGTGGTGGTCGGGGTCGTCGCGCTCTGGCCGCGCGACCCCGCCCCGGCCGACCGCACCCCGGCCGAGACCGTCGGGAGCACCGCGGACAGGGCCGCCGACCCCGTCCGGCTCGCCGACCTGCGCGCGCGGGCGGACCTGCCGCCCTGTCCGGCGGGCAGCGGCGGGGCGGGCCCGCTGGCCGGGATCGTGGTGCCCTGCCTGACCGACGGCGCCCCGGTGGACGTCGGCGGTGCGCTCGCCGGCCGGCCGGCCCTGGTCAACGTGTGGGCCTCGTGGTGTGCGCCCTGCCGCGAGGAGCTGCCCGCCATCGCCGGCTACGCCGCCCGGCCGGACGCCGTGCCCGTGCTGCTCGTCGACATCCAGGACACCGACCCCGCAGCACTGGAGCTGCTCGCCGAGATCGGCGTGCGGCTGCCCTCGGTCACCGATCCGGAGGGCGCGCTGCGGGCCGCCCTGGCGGTGCCGCCGGCCATCCCGGCCAGCTACGTCGTGCGCGCGGACGGGTCGGTCGCCCGGGTCGACCCGCCGGTGCCGTTCGGGTCGGCCGACGACGTGGCCGCGGCGGTGGGCAAGCTGTCCTCATGACCGACGTGCACCCGGAGGCGGCACCCGCCTTCCTGGAGCCGCTGCTGGGCTCGCTCGACAGCGTCGAGGCGTTCGACCTCGCCCCGCACCGCGTCCCACCGCCCGCGGGCGGACCGCGGGCCGCCGTGCTGATGCTCTTCGGCGAGGGCCCGGAGGGGCCGGACGTGCTGCTGGTCGAGCGCGCCTCCACGCTGCGCAACCACGCCGGTCAGGTCGCCTTCCCGGGCGGCCGGATCGACCCGGGGGACACCGGGCCGCTCGGCGCCGCGCTGCGCGAGGCCGAGGAGGAGACCGGGCTGGACCCCGCAGGCGTCGTGCCGTTGGCCCTGCTGCCCGAGCTGTTCATCCCGCCGTCGGGGTTCGTGGTGACCCCGGTGCTGGCGTACTGGGCCGAGCCGAGCGCGGTGCACGCCGTCGACGCGGCGGAGACCGCCGCCGTCGTGCGGGTGCCGGTGGCCGACCTCGTCGACCCGGCGAACCGCGTCACCGTGTTCCACCCCAGCGGGCACCGCGGGCCCGCCTTCCTGGTGGCGGGGGTGCTCGTGTGGGGTTTCACCGGGGGCCTATTGTCCGGCCTGTTGGATCGCGCGGGATGGGCGCATCCCTGGGACGAGTCCCGGGTCGTGGACCTGGGCGCGGCGTGGTCGGCAGCTCGCTCGGCACGCGGTGGCGACCGGAACGGACGCCGACAGGGCGGGCAGGAGGCTGCGGGCACGTGAGGCGGATCTCCGGGGGCGGGCGATGAGCTGGGTCGACGTCGCGGTCGTCGTCCTCGCCCTGATCGCGGCGGTGTCGGGCTGGCGGCACGGGGTGGCGGTCGCGCTGCTGTCCTTCGTCGGCGTGCTCGGCGGCGCCATCCTCGGCGTCCGGGCGGCGCCGCTGCTGGTCGCGGACATCCAGGCGCAGACCACGCGGATCATCGTGAGCATCGTGGTGGTCGTGCTGCTGGTCGCGCTCGGCGAGACGCTCGGGGTGTACCTGGGCCGCCGGATCCGGGACCGCATCCGCGGCGAACGCTTCCTCGCGGTCGACTCCACGCTCGGCGCGGTCGTCCAGGCCGCCACGGTCGTGATCGCCGCGTGGCTGGTCGCGCTGCCGCTGGCCTCGGCGAGCTTCCCCGGGCTGGCCGCGAGCGTGCGCCAGTCCGAGGTGCTCCAGGGCGTCGACTCGGTGATGCCGGACCAGGCCCGCTCGCTGCCGGCCGAGCTGCGCACGCTGCTCGACCGCTCCGGCTTCCCCGACGTGCTGAGCCCCTTCCAGACCACCCCGGGGATCCAGCAGGTCGGGCCGCCGGACCCCGCGCTGCTCACCCTGCCGATCGTGTCCGAGGTGCGCGGCAGCGTGCTCAAGGTGCACGGCCGCGCCCCCTCCTGCCAGCGGCAGCTGGAGGGCACCGGGTTCGTCGTCGCCCCGCAGCGGGTCATGACCAACGCGCACGTCGTCGCGGGCACCACGGACACCACGGTCGAGGTCACCACCTCGTCGAACCGCGTCCGCCAGCTCGACGCCCGGGTGGTCGGCTACGACCCGGAGATCGACGTCGCAGTGCTGGCCGTGCCGGACCTCGAGGCCGACCCGTTGTCCTTCGCGCAGGCCCCGGCGAGCCCGGGCGACGACGCGATCATCCTCGGCTACCCGCTCGACGGCCCGTACACGATCTCCGCGGGCAAGGTGCGCGACCGGATCCAGCTGCGCGGGCCGGACATCTACGACGCCAACACCGTGACCCGGGACGTCTACACCGTCCGCGCGAAGGTCCAGTCCGGGAACTCGGGCGGCCCGATGATCGCGCCGGACGGCCAGGTGCTGGGCGTGGTGTTCGGGGCGGCGCTCGACGACTCCGAGACCGGCTTCGTGCTGACCGCGGCCCAGGTGGAGCAGGCGCTCGGGCGGGCGCCGGGGCTCACCCGCTCCGTCGACACCGGCTCGTGCGCCGCGTGACGGACGGCGACGGGGTGCCCGAGGGGTTCGTGCACCTCCCCGCCTCGGCGTTCGTCGAGCCGTTGAGTGGCTCGAGCTCGTCACGAGCCTGGACCGGGTCGGCGGCCGCACCGTGTTCACGTCGTGCCGGGTGCGCGCGGGCGACCGGTTGGTCGCCCGCGGCTCGGTGATCCTGGCGCGGGTCAGACCTCGCGGGTGATCGTCTGGTCCCGACCCGGTCCGACGCCGATCGCCGAGACCGGGGCCCCGGTGAGCTCCTCGATCCGGTGCACGTAGTCCCGCGCCGCCGCCGGCAGGTCGTCGAACTCCCGGACGCCGGAGATGTCCTCGAACCAGCCCGGCATCTCCTCGTACACGGGCACGGCGTGGTGGATGTCCGTCTGGGTCATCGGCATGTCGTCGACGCGCTTGCCGTCGACCTCGTAGGCCACGCAGATCGGCACCCGCTCCAGCGAGGAGAGCACGTCGAGCTTCGTGAGGAAGAAGTCCGTGATGCCGTTGACGCGCTGGGCGTAGCGGCCGATCACGGCGTCGAACCAGCCGCAGCGCCGCGGGCGGCCGGTGGTCACCCCGACCTCGCCGCCGGTCTTGCGCAGGTACTCGCCCGACGCGTCGAACAGCTCGGTCGGGAAGGGGCCGGAGCCGACGCGCGTGGTGTAGGCCTTGAGGATCCCGATGACGCGGTCGATCCTGTTCGGCCCGATGCCCGAGCCGACCGCGGCGCCGCCGGCCGTGGGGTTCGAGCTGGTCACGAAGGGGTAGGTGCCGTGGTCGACGTCGAGCAGGGTGCCCTGGGACCCCTCGAGCAGGATCGTCTCGCCCGCCTCGAGCGCCCGGTTGAGCAGCAGCCGGGTGTCGGCGATGCGGTGCCGGAAGCCGTCGGCCTGTGCCAGCACGGTCTCCACGACCTCGTCGACGTCGAGGGCCCGGCGGTTGTAGACCTTGACCAGCACCTGGTTCTTGAAGGCCAGGGCGGCCTCGACCTTCTGGTGCAGGATCTTCTCGTCGAGCACGTCGGCCACCCGGACGCCGACGCGGGCCACCTTGTCCTGGTAGGCCGGGCCGATGCCGCGCCCGGTGGTGCCGATCTTGGACTTGCCCAGGAAGCGCTCGGTCACCTTGTCGATGGCGATGTGGTACGGCATGATCAGGTGCGCGTCCGCGCTGATCATGAGCCCGCTCGTGTCCACCCCGCGCTTCTCCAGCCCGGCCAGCTCCTCCAGCAGCACGCCCGGGTCGACCACCACCCCGTTGCCGATCACGTTCTTGGCGCCCGGAGTGAGGATCCCGGAGGGGATGAGGTGCAGCGCGAAGTCCTGCCCGTCCGGCAGCACGACGGTGTGGCCGGCGTTGTTGCCGCCCTGGTACCGCACCACCCACTGCACGGACCCGCCGAGCAGGTCGGTGGCCTTGCCCTTGCCCTCGTCGCCCCACTGGGCACCGATCAGCACGATCGCCGGCATGTGAAACTCCAGTCCTGGCTTGCGGCGGGAGGGTGACCGATCAGGTGGCTTCGATCGATCAGGAACTGGTGCTGCTGACCTGTGGCGACAGGCCGGTGCGCCGTTTCCCGTTCCACGGTAGCCGCCCGGCGGCGCGGCTCGGACGGGTGCCCGCCGTACTGGCGCACGTCCCGGCGGTCTCGGTGCCGGCGCGGCCGGGCAAGGAGGACGTCGACCCGGTGCTCGCCGAGCGGGCCCCGCGTCGGGTGATCGTCCACGGCGACGACGCCGACCTCGCGGCCGTGCTCGTCCGGCTGCTGCGCCGGGACCGGCTCGACGTCGAGGTGGCGTTCGTGCCCACCGGCCGGCGCTCGGCCGCCGCGGTCGCCTGGGGGCTCCCGCGCGACGCGGCCGCCCTCGCCCTCGACGCCCCCGCCCGGCCCACGCCGCTGATCCGGGACGACGCCGGCGGCGTGCTGGTCGGGCGCGGCGTGCTGCGGGACGTGGAGGGCGAGTCGTACTGCGACGACACGTTGGTGCTGCGCGGCCGGGTGCGCCGGCTGGTCGCGGTGCCGGGGCCCGGCGGTGTGTCGGCGCTGCCGGGGAAGGGGGTGCGCGCGGCCACCGGCCGCGCCCTGCAGATCGGGTCCACCGGCGCCCGGGTCGAGACCGACGGCGTGCCGCACCCGCGGCCCGCCCCGCGCTGGACCTGGTACCGGCACACCTCGGACTGGCTGCTCGTCCGCCCGTGACCTGGGCGGGACGTCCCGAGCGCGTCCGGTAACACCTCCCGCGAAACGGTGCGGAAACATCCGGGCCGTAGAACTGTCGCCATGCAACTGAGCCCCCAGGAGCGCGACAAGCTCCTCGTGCACGTCGCCGCGGACGTGGCGCGGGCACGCCAGGAGCGCGGCCTGCGCCTGAACTACCCGGAGGCGGTGGCGCTGATCACCGATCACGTCCTGGAGGGCGCGCGGGACGGCCGCACGGTCGCCGAGCTGATGACCAGCGGGCGCGAGGTGCTCGGCCGCGAGCAGGTGCTGGACGGCATCCCCGAGATGATCGACTCGGTGCAGGTGGAGGCCACGTTCCCGGACGGCACCAAGCTCGTCACCGTCCACTCCCCGATCGTCTGATGGCCGGCGGCGGAACCTCCGGGGGCTGGGCCCCCGGCCAGATCATCCCGGGCGCGGAGCCGGTCGAGCTGAACCCGGGACGCGAGCGGACCACGCTCGTCGTCACCAACACCGGGGACCGGCCCGTGCAGGTCGGCTCGCACTTCCACTTCGCCGCGGTCAACCCCGGCCTCGCCTTCGACCGCGTCGCCGCGTGGGGCACCCACCTCGACATCCCGGCCGGGACGAGCGTCCGGTTCGAACCGGGTGTCGAGAAGGAGGTCGTGCTCGTGCCGCTCGCCGGGAAGCGGCGGGTGCCGGGGCTGCGGGCCGAGTACGCCGGCGACCTGGACTCCCGCACCGCCGAGCCGAGCGAGAGGAGCTACGGGGCGTGAGCAGTACTCCACCGACCCCGCCGACTCCGTCGGCCGCCGGCCCCCGGATCGAGCGCGGTCGCTACGCCGACCTCTTCGGCCCGACCACCGGCGACCGGATCCGGCTGGCCGACACGAACCTGCTGATCGAGGTCACCGAGGACCGCTCGCGCGGTGCCGCGTCGGGGGACGAGGTGCTGTTCGGCGGCGGCAAGGTCATCCGCGAGTCGATGGGCCAGTCGAGCGTGACCTCCGCCGAGGGCGCGCCGGACCTGGTGATCACCGGTGCGGTGATCCTCGACCACTGGGGCGTGGTGAAGGCCGACGTCGCGGTGACGGAGGGCCGGATCACGGGGATCGGCAAGGCGGGCAACCCGGACACGATGGACGGCGTCGACTTCGTCATCGGCCCGTCGACCGAGGTCCTCTCCGGCAACGGCAAGATCCTCACCGCGGGCGGCATCGACGCGCACGTCCACTTCATCACCCCGGGCCTGGTCGACACCGCGCTGGCCTCCGGCCTCACCACGTTGTGCGGCGGCGGAACCGGACCGGCGGAGGGCACCAAGGCCACCACCGTCACCCCCGGACCGCGCAACCTCGGCCGGATGCTGCAGGCGCTGGACCACCTGCCGATCAACGTGCTGCTCATGGGCAAGGGCAACACGGTCAGCGCCGACGCCCTGTGGGAGCAGCTGCGCGCGGGCGCCGGCGGGTTCAAGCTGCACGAGGACTGGGGCACCACCCCCGCCGCGATCGATGCCTGCCTGCGGGTGTGCGAGGAGTCCGGGGTGCAGGCCGCGATCCACACGGACACCCTCAACGAGGCCGGCTTCCTCGAGTCGACGCTGGAGGCCGTCGCCGGCCGGTCGATCAACGCCTTCCACACCGAGGGCGCGGGCGGCGGGCACGCCCCGGACATCATCGAGGTGGTCGGCACGGCGAACGTGCTGCCGTCGTCGACCAACCCGACCCGGCCGCACACCGTCAACACGCTCGACGAGCACCTCGACATGCTGATGGTCTGCCACCACCTCAACTCCTCGGTGCCGGAGGACCTGGCCTTCGCCGAGAGCCGCATCCGGCCGACCACCATCGCCGCCGAGGACGTCCTGCACGACCTGGGCGCGATCTCGATGATGAGCTCGGACTCGCAGGCCATGGGCCGGATCGGCGAGGTGATCAGTCGCACCTGGCAGACCGCGCACGTGATGAAGGAGGCCCGCGGCGCGCTGGCGGGCCCGGCGGACAACCTGCGGGCGCAGCGGTACGTCGCGAAGTACACGATCAACCCGGCGATCGCGCACGGCATGGGCTCGCAGCTCGGCTCGGTCGAGCTCGGCAAGCTCGCCGACCTGGTGCTGTGGGAGCCGAAGTTCTTCGGCGTGCGGCCCGACGTCGTGGTCAAGGGCGGGTTCATCGCCTGGGCCGCGATGGGGGACGCCAACGCCTCCATCCCCACGCCGCAGCCGGTCCTCGCACGCCCCCAGTTCGGCGCCGCGCCGCTGGTGGCCGCGGCGACCTCGCTGAACTTCGTGGCGTCCGTCGCCCTCGACGGCGGCCTGGACGGGCTCGGCCTGACCAAGGCGGCGGTGGCGGTCGACGACACGCGGTCGGTCACCAAGGCGGCCATGCTGCTCAACGACGCGACGCCCGCGGTGAAGGTCGACCCGGACTCGTTCGAGGTCCGGATCGACGGCGTGGTCGTCGAGCCCGCCCCGGTGTCCGAGCTGCCCCTGGCCCAGCGGTACTTCCTCTTCTGATGGGTCTCGCGTCCCTGGTGCTCGCCGACGCCCGCTTCCCGGGCGGCGGGCACGTGCACTCAGGCGGGCTGGAGGAGGCGGTCTCCCGCGGCCTGGTCCCGGACGTCGCCTCCCTCGAGGGATTCCTCCTGGGGCGGTTGCGGACCGCCGGCCTCGTCGCCGCTGCCTTCGCCGCGGCCTCCGTGGTCGTGAGCGGCGATAGCCGCCATGGCGACTATCGCCACTCACGGGGGGGCTGGGCGGAGCTGGACGCGGAGCTGGAGGCCCGGACGCCCAGCGCGGCGCAGCGGGAGGCCTCGCGGGCGCAGGGGCGGGGGACGTTGCGCGCGGCGCGGACCGCGTGGCCGTCGCCCGTGCTCGACGACCTGGTCGCCGTCCATCCCCGGCCGCACCATCCGCTGCTGGCCGGGGCCGTGTGCGGGATCGCCGGGGAGCCGCCCGAGGACGCCGCGCGCTGCGTCGCCTACCTGGCGGTCTCCGGGCCCGCGTCCGCGGCGGTGCGACTGCTCGGGCTCGACCCCTTCGCCGTCAACGCCGTGCTGGTCCGGCTCGGTCCGACGCTCGACGCCGTCGTGGGCGAGGCGGTGTCCGCGGCCGACGGCCCCCCGTCCGACCTGCCCGCGCCGAGCGCCCCGGTGCTCGACCTCATGGCGCAGGCCCACGTCGACCAGCACCGCGGACGTCTGCGGTTGTTCGCGTCCTGACCCCCACGAACGGAGCACGCCGATGAGCGGCGACCCCACCGATCAGCACGGCCCCATCCATCAGCGCGGCCCCGGCCATCAGCACGGTCACGGCCACCTGATCTCCTTCGACCCCACCGAGTCCGAGCCCGACCACCACGCCGCGCCGCCCGCGCACGGCCGGGCGCTGCGGATCGGGATCGGCGGACCCGTCGGATCGGGGAAGACCGCGCTGGTGGCGGCGCTGGCCCGTAGCCTCGGCGAGCGGGTCCGGCTCGCCGTCGTGACGAACGACATCTACACGACCGAGGACGCGGACTTCCTGCGTCGCAACGCCGTGCTCCCCCCGGAGCGGGTCGAGGCCGTGCAGACCGGGTGCTGCCCGCACACCGCGATCCGGGACGACATCACCGCCAACCTCGACGCCATCGACACGCTCGAGGAGCGCTTCGGCTCCCGCGACGGGCAGAGCCTCGAGCTGGTGCTGGTGGAGAGCGGCGGCGACAACCTGACCGCGGTGTTCAGCCGCGGCCTGGTCGACGCGCAGATCTTCGTGGTCGACGTCGCGGGCGGGGACAAGGTGCCGCGCAAGGGCGGCCCCGGCGTCACCACCGCGGACCTGCTCGTGATCAACAAGACCGACCTGGCGCCGCTGGTCGGCGCGGACATGGACGTGATGACCGGCGACGCCCGGCGGATCCGCGGGGAGCTCCCGGTGATCACCCAGTCGCTGGTGGAGGACCCGTCGGCGACCGACGTGGGCGCGTGGGTGCTCGAACGGCTCGGCACGCGGGCGGCGGCCTGACGTGCGCGCCCGGGCCGTCCTGACCGTCGAGCGGGGAGCAGGCGGACGCAGCGTCGTGCGCGAGCTGCGGTCGCAGTCGCCGCTCTCGCTCGTGCCCCGGCGCGGCACCGCGGCGGCGACCGACCCGACGGCGACGGTCCACATGGTCGGCTCGGCGAGCACCCCGTTGGCGGGCGACGACGTGGAGCTCACGGTCCACGTCGGCGCCGGTGCCGCGCTGGTCCTGACCGGGGTGGCGGCGGCGGTCGCGCTGCCGGGCGTCGACCGGCCCAGCTCCCTCACCCTGCGGCTCACCGTCGAGGAGGGGGGCTCGGTCCAGTACCTCCCCGAGCCGACGGTGATCACGGCCCGGGCCCACCACCACACGCTGCTGCACGCCCGGCTCCACCCGACCGCCCGGCTGCGGGTCCGCGAGGTCCTGGTGGGCGGTCGGGCCGGGGAGCCGAGCGGCCGGTACCGGGGCACGGTGCGGGTCGAGGAGACCGCCGCTGCGCACGACAGTGCCGTTCGTGCGGTCGGCGGTGAGTTCGGCGGCGACCCCGGCTCGGTGCACGACGGTGCCGTTCGTGCGGTAGGTCTGCACAGAAGTGCCGTTCGTGCGGTCCCGCTGCTGCACCAGACCCAGGAACTGGGTGATGCGCTGCTGCAGGGCTCGTCCGCTCACCTCGCCGGGCGCCGGGTGCTCGGCACGGAGGTGCTGCTCTGGGGCGAGGACGGGGAGGCCGCGGCCGGGAGCTGGTGGTCGCTCACCCCGCTCGCGCTGCGCGGGAGCCTCGCCACGGCCGTCGGGCCCGATGCGGTGAGCACCCAGCGTGCCCTTGCCGCGGCCGTCGCGGCACATCCCGGCTGGACCGCCGCGACGGTGCACGGCAGTGCCGTTCGTGCAGTAGGTCCGCACAAGAGTGCCGTTGGTGCAGCCACCGAGACCCACCAGGAGGCACCGTGAGCGAGCTCGACCTCGCCCCCGACGACGCGTTCGTCGTCGACGCCCGCCGGCTCGCGCACCGCAACCCGATCACCCCCTCCGACGGCCGCGCGCCGTGCGGGGTCGTGCGGAGCACGTGGCTGCGCGGCTCGACGATCGACACCTCCGGCCCACCGGCCGGCCGGCTGCTGCGACGCGGAACCAGAACAGGAGAGCGATGACCCGGCCCGATGCCCGACCCGCCCGGCCCCGGTCCGCGCCGGAGGTCGCGCGCCTCGACGGCCCGGACCTGGACGCGGACTTCGTCCGGCTGCCCGACCTGGCGGCGCGGCGACTCGGCGGGGCCGTCGTGGCCGCCAACGACGACTTCTTCGCCGACCGCGCCGCGCTCGTCATGCCCGGTCCGGTGCAGCCGCGCACCGAGTTCGGCTACCGGGGCAAGGTCTACGACGGCTGGGAGACCCGCCGGCGTCGCGAGCCCGGCTCCGACCACGCGGTCGTCCGGCTGGGAATCCCGGGGATCGTGCACGGCGTCGTCGTGGACACCTCGTACTTCCGCGGCAACTACCCGCCGGAGATCTCGGTCGAGGCCACCGCGCTGGAGGACTATCCCGGTGAGAAGGAGCTGGCCACCGCCGAGTGGGAGACGCTCGTGCCGCGCTCGCCGGCGAAGGGCGACCGGGCCAACGTGTACGACGTCCGCAACCCGCGCCGCTGGACGCACGTCAGGTTGACCATCCACCCGGACGGCGGGGTCGCGCGGTTCCGGGTGCACGGCGAGGCCGTGGTGGACCCGCGGCTGCTGCACGGCACCGTCGACCTCGCCTCGCAGGATCGCGGCGGACTGGTCGTGAGCTGCTCGGACAGGTTCTTCTCCGCGCCGGCGAACCTGCTGCTGCCGGGGCCCGCCCGCACCATGGGCGAGGGCTGGGAGACCGCCCGGCGCCGCGACGCCGGCAACGACTGGGTGATCGTCGCGCTGGCGGGGCCCAGCCGGCTGCGCGACATCGAGTTCGACACCAGCCACTTCGTGGGCAACGCGCCGGGCGAGGCGCAGATCAGCGGGTGCCGGGTCGACGGACCGATCTCGCCGGACGCGCTGGTGTCGCGGGTGTGGACGCCGATCGTGCCGCGTCGGACGGTCCGGCCCGACACCCCGCACCGCTTCGGGATCCGCCCCGGTTCGCCGGTCGTCACGCACCTGAAGATCGACATCTATCCGGACGGCGGGTTCGCCCGGCTGCGGGCCCACGGCGAGCTGACCGACGCCGGGGTGGAGGCCGCCGCCGCCCGCTGGCTCGACGCCCTCCCGCCGATGCACCTGCGCGACGCCCTGTCCGGCGCGGGCCTCGACCCCGCACTGATCAACGGCGCGCTGCGGGCCGCCCGTGCCCCGGGCGCGGAGTGGCCCCAGGAGCTGCTCGACGCCTTCGCCCCGCGCCGGCCGTGACCCCCGCCGCTCCTGCTTGCCCGCCGGCACCGATCCCCCGCCGGCCCCGACGCTCCGCCGCCCCTGCCCCCCGCCGGCCCGCGCCCTGCCGGCGGCCACGTGGGGGCGGGCCGTGACCTGCGCGGCGCCCGGGTCGTCGTGATCGTCGGACCGGCCGGGTTCACGACCGTGGCCCCTGCCCCGGGGCGGCCCGGGGACCCTGGTCAGCGGGTCGTGCGCCCGGTACCGCGGCGATGCCCTCCGGAGCAAGGTCGTCGCGGAGCAGATCTGCAGGAGGGAACGCAGTGGGCGACGTGCACGAGGACGGACGAGCGGTGGTCGTCGGCGTCGACGGATCCGACCGGGCGCGCGACGCGGCCGTCTGGGCGGCGCAACGGGCCCGGCCCACCGGGGCCACGGTACGGCTGGTCACGGCCACCGCGCCGGCCGGACGACACCTGGGCGACGCCGGGGGGCCGGGGTACGACGCGGACCTGCGCCGGGAAGCGGCCCACGGACGGCTCGCGGCCGCGGCCGCCCTCGTCCACCAGATCGCACCGGAGGTCCCGGTCGGGCAGGTGATCCGCGATGGCGACCCGGTCGCGGTGCTGACCGCGGAGTCGGCGACAGCCGCCCTGCTGGTGCTCGGCAACAGCGCTCATCGGGGCATCGGCGGGGTGCTCGCCGGGTCGGTGCTGACCGCGCTGACCGGGCGCACCCACTGCCCTCTCGTCGCGGTGCGGGGGTCGTTCCGGGGCGAGGAGGGCGGGCCCGTCGTCGTCGGCGTCGACGGCTCACCGGCGAGCGAGGCGGCGCTGGCGTTCGCCTTCACGACCGCGGCCGAGCACGGGACGGTGCTGGTCGCCGCGCACACCTGGATCGACGCCCCGGCGGGCGGGTCGCGGAGCTGGGCCGCGGTGGAGGAGCAGGAGCGCGAGGTCCTCGCCGAGCGACTGGCCGGCTGGGCGGAGAAGTACCCCGAGGTCGAGGTCCGGCGGGTGGCCGGGCGGGACCGGCCGGCGAACACGCTGGTCGAGCTGGCGGACGGGGCCCGGCTCGTGGTGCTCGGCTCGCGGCGCCGCGGCCCGGTCGCCGGCGCGCTGCTGGGCTCGGTCGGGCGCGAGGTGCTGCATCGCGCCCGGTGCCCGGTCGCGGTCGTGCCCGGGGCCACGCGATGACCACGGAGCGTCGGACCGGGACGCCCGGACGCGGGGACCGGGGGCCGGCCGGGCCCGGTCCGACGCCGCCCGCGGCCGAGGGCGCGGCCCGGGGGTTGACCTCCGAGGAGGCCCGGTCGCGGCTGGAGCGCACGGGGCCCAACGAGATCGCCGAGAACCGGCGCAACCCGGTGCTGGTCCTGCTGGGCTACTTCTGGGCCCCGATCCCGTGGATGATCGAGGCGGCACTGGCGTTGTCGCTGGCCGTCGGGAAGTGGACAGACGCCGCGATCATCGGCGCCCTGCTGCTGATGAACGGTGGCGTGGCCTTCGCCGAGGAACACCAGGCCGCCACCGCGATCGCCGCCCTGAAGAGCCGGCTGGCCGGCACCGCCCGGGTGCTCCGGGACGGCCGCTGGGGCACGGTGCCGGTCCGCGACCTGGTGCCCGGCGACGTGATCCGCACCCGGATCGGCGACGTCGTCCCGGCCGACGCCACGCTGCTCGACGGCGGCCCGCTGGAGGTCGACCAGTCCGCCCTGACCGGCGAGTCCCTGCCGGTGACCTGCGCGGTGGACGGCCTGCTCTACTCCGGCGCCGTCGTGGTCCGCGGCGAGGGCGACGCGCTCGTCGGTGCCACCGGACCCGACAGCTTCTTCGGGCGCACCACGGCCCTCGTCCGCGATGCCGGCGAGGTCAGCCACTTCCAGCGCGCCGTCCTCCGGATCGGCCGGTGGCTCATCGGACTGGCCGCGGTCCTGGTCACCCTGACCGTCGTCGTGGCACTGCTGCGCGGCAGCCCGCCGGCCGACGTGCTCGAGTACGCCCTCGTGGTCACGATCGCCTCGGTCCCGGTGGCCCTGCCCGCGGTGCTCTCGGTGACGATGGCCGTCGGGGCACGGCGGCTGGCCCGGCGCGACGCCGTGGTGTCGCACCTTCCCGCGGTCGAGGAGCTCGGGGGCATCGACGTCCTGTGCGCGGACAAGACCGGCACGCTGACCCGCAACCAGCTGGCCGTCGTGGATCCCTGGACCGCGCCCGGCGTGACCGTCGACGCGCTGCTCGGTGCGGCGGCGCTGGCCTCGCGCGCGGAGGACCGGGACCCGATCGACCTCGCCGTGCTCGCCGCCGCGGGCGACCGGCGACCGGGCACCGTCGAGCGGTTCGTCCCCTTCGACCCCGTCGGGAAGCGGACCGAGGCCACGGGCCGCTCCCCGGACGGCCGCCCGTTCGTCGTGACGAAGGGCGCACCGCAGGTCGTCGCCGCGCTCGTCCGGGCCGAACCGGCACCCGGCACCACCGCGACGGGGGCCATGACGGCCGCGGTCGAGGACGCCGCACGCCGCGGTCGACGCTCGCTCGCCGTGGCCCGCCGGGACGGCGACGGCCCGTGGCGGCTCCTCGGGCTGCTCCCGCTGGCCGACCCGCCACGGGACGACTCCGCGGACACGGTCGCGTCGGCCCGGACACTCGGCGTGCGTGTCCTGATGGTGACCGGCGACCAGCTCGCGATCGCCCGCCAGGTCGCCGGCGACGTGGGCATCGGGACCGGCATCGTCGACGCGGCGGCGCTGGGGGCCGGCGACGACGACCTCGCCGGGCAGCTCGAGCGCGCCGACGGCGTCGCGCAGGTCTTCCCCGAGCACAAGTTCCGCATCGTGCGGGCGCTGCAGCGGCGGGGCCACGTCGTGGGCATGACCGGCGACGGGGTCAACGACGCGCCGGCGCTCACCCAGGCCGACGCCGGGATCGCGGTCGCCGGAGCGACCGACGCCGCGCGCGCCGCGGCCGATGTCGTGCTGCTGGCTCCGGGGCTCTCGGTGATCGTGGACTCGGTCCGGCAGGCCCGCGAGATCTTCGCCCGGATGACCAGCTACGCGACCTACCGCATCGCCGAGACCCTGCGCGTCCTGTTGTTGATCGGCGTCGCGATCCTGGCCTTCGGCGTCTTCCCCGTCACCCCGGTGATGATCGTGTTCCTGGCACTGCTCAACGACGGCGCCATCCTCGCGATCGCCTACGACAACGCGCGCGGTTCGCGGCGGCCCGCCGTCTGGGACATGCGCCGCGTCGCCGCGGTGGCGTCGGCGATCGGCGTGCTGGGTGTGCTGGAGACCTTCCTGCTCTTCGCCTTCGCCGACCGGGTGCTGCACCTGCCGCCCGGCACGGTCCAGACGCTGATCTACCTCAAGCTGTCGGTCTCGGGGCACCTGACGATCTTCGTCACGCGCACGCGCGGGCCGTTCTGGAGCCGGCCCGCGCCCGCCCGGCCCCTGGTCGCCGCGGTGCTGGGGACCCAGCTGATCGCCACGCTGATCGCTGTCCACGGCCTGTTCATGACCCCCCTCGGCTGGGGCTGGGCCGGCGTGGTCTGGGCCTACTCGGTGGTCTGGTTCCTCGTGGAGGACCGGGTCAAGATCGCCGCGCACCGGTGGCTGGACCACCGGCCCGGCTCGCGGCACCCCGAGGAAACGCCCGACACCGTCGTCCCGGCCGCGCCCGAGATCCTCGGTGGGACCCGGGTCGGGGTGGGGCGCAGGCGCCGCCGCAGCCCTTTCACGCGAACGTAACCGCGGTGTGTTGCCCGGCGCCGGGCGCGCCGGTCATCCTCGGTGAACCACGTGGTTCACGCTGGAGGAAACAGCTTGCAGACGCTCGACCCGGGCACGTTCACCGATCTCGGCGTGTACCCGACCGAGCCCACCGCCGCGGCGGAGTGCCACCGCCGCTGGGGCTTCGTGGTCCTCCGCGACCTGATCCCGTCCACCCTCGACGACGCCGCGCACGGGCAGCGTCAGCTGCCGCGGTAGGTCGTGTACGAGTAGGGCGAGAGCAGGAGCGGGACGTGGTGGTGCCCCCGCTGCGGGTCGGTGGTGAAGGCGATCGTGACCTCGGGGAAGAAGGCCTCCTGGCCGGTCGTGGCGTGGTAGGAGCCGGTCGCGAACACCGCGGTCCACGTGCCGGCGGCGGGCGGGCCGGTGTAGAGGTCGGCCACCCGGCCGTCGTCGTCGGTGGTGCCCGCGTGGGCGGTGCCGTCCGGCGCGGTGAGGGTGACCGCGACCCCGGCGGCCGGACGACCGAGGGCCGTGTCGAGGACGTGGGTGCTGATGCCTGCCATGCCGCAGAGCATCGCAGTGGGCGCCACGGTGGGCGCCCGCCACCGACGGGACCCGACCCCTCACCACCTGCACCCGAACGACCGGAGGACCAGTGGGCATCTCGCTCGGCGACACCCAGTACGGCAAGGCGGAGTGCCACCTGGTGCACGTGGACCGGTCGACGCCGGCGCACACGATCACCGACGTCACCGTCACCAGCCAACTGCTCGGCGACTTCGCCGACACCTACCTGACCGGCGACAACGGCAGGGTCATCGCCACCGACACCCAGAAGAACACCGTCCACGCCCTCGCCCGGCGGCACGGCGTCGGGTCGCCGGAGGCGTTCGGGCTGCTCCTCGCCCGCTACTTCGTCGAGGGCTTCGACCAGGTCACGGGGTCGCGGCAGGAGGTGAACCTGGACCGCTGGGAGCGGATCACGACCACGGAGGGCGGCCCCCACGGCCACGCGTTCGTCAGGCCGGGGGGCGAGGTCCGCACGTGCGTGGTCACCAAGCACGGGGCGGAGGAGACGGTCGTCTCCGGGCTCACCGGGCTGACGGTGCTCAAGAGCACCGGCAGCGAGTTCCGCGGCTTCCCGGACGTGCCGTACACCTCGCTCGTCGAGACGGACGACCGGATCCTCGCCACCGCCGTCACGGCCCGGTGGCGGTACCTGGGCACGGACGTCGACTGGGACGGGTCGTTCACCTCGATCCGGCAGATCCTGCTCGACGGGTTCGCGCTCACGCACAGCCTCTCGTTGCAGCAGACGCTGTACGCGATGGGCGAGGCCGCGCTGACGGCCCACCCGGAGGTCACCGAGATCCGGTTCTCCATGCCCAACAAGCACCACGTCCTGGTCGACCTCGAGAAGTGGGGCCTCGACAATCCCCACCAGATCTGGCACGCCGCCGACCGGCCCTACGGGCTGATCGAGGCCTCCGTCGTCCGCGACGACGCACCCCCGGCCCCGGGGGCGTGGGCGGGCGTCACGGGCTTCCTCTGACGGCCGCCGGCCCCGGGTCCGCACCCGCCCGGTCGCCGAGGGCGGCGCACCGAACGCACGCGGGACGGACGAAGGGGTCCGGCGGCACGTCTGCCGCCGGACCCCTCCCCGGTCCTCCGTCAGGATTCCGTGAACCGGCAGTGCAGGTCTTCCTGGGGCACCGTGAGGTTCACCAGGTAGGCGCCCACCGCGGAGTCCACGCAGGAGTTCCCCTGCAGCGCGGCCGTGTGCTGCGTGCCCTCGACCGTGACCAGGCGCGAGCCCAGCGCGGCGGCCAGGTCGACGCCGGCCTGGTACGGCGTGGCGGGATCACCCGTCGTCGAGATCACCAGGGTCGGCGGCAGGCCCTCGGCGTGGGGCAGGTGCGGCTGCGAGGTCGGCGTGACCGGCAGCTGGGCGCAGGTGTCGAGTGCCCCGTCCCCGACCGGCAGGCCGGGGTCCGCGAACGGGGCCGCCTCGGCGGCGCGGCGCTGGAGCTCGGCCTGCTGGGCCCGGTCCGTCGTCCGGTTCCCGTCCAGGCAGTTCACGACCATGAGCGCCTCCTGGTCGTTGCCGTAGCCACCGTCCGGGCGGCGGCCGTAGTACGCATCGGCCTCTACGAGCAACGGGGTGCCGTCGCCCGCCCGCAGCTCCGCGAGGCCCTTCGTCAGGTGCGGCCACCCCGCCGGGTTGTACAGCGAGGCGACCACGGCGGTGACCGCGTCCGAGTAGGACAGGGTGCGCCCGTCGGCCGCGGGTGCCGGCGTGTCGAGCAGCGGCCGGGCCAGGGCCTGGAACTCCGCGGTCGTCCGGGCGGGGTCGGTGCCCAGCGGGCAGTCGGCGTACCGCGTGCAGTCCGCGGCATAGGTGTCGAAGGCGGCCTGGAAGCCCGCCATCTGCGCGATCGCGCTCTCGGCACCGGTCTGCTTCGGGTCGACGGCGCCGTCGAGCACCATCGCGCGGACGTTCTGCGGGAACATCTCCGCGTAGGTCGACCCGATCCGGGTGCCGTAGGAGTAGCCGAGGTAGGTCAGCTTCTCGTCGCCCAGCGCCGCCCGCAGGACGTCCATGTCCCGGGCCACGTCGCGCGTGCCGGCGTTGGCCAGGACGTCGGAGCCGCCGGAGCGCTGCACGCACTCCTCGGCCTGCTGCCGTGCCCGCTCCTCCGCCGCGGCCGGGCCCCCCTGGACCGTCTCGCGCGGGGACTCGGCCCGGTGGGAGTCCCACTCGGCGTCGGTGAGGCAGTCGATCGTCGGCGTGCTGTTCCCGACGCCGCGCGGGTCGAACCCGACGATGTCGAAGACCCCGCCGGCCAGCCCCTGCGCGAACATCGCCGCCATCTCCACACCGGAGCCGCCCGGGCCACCGGGGTTGAGCACCAGCGAGCCGACACGGTCCCGGCCGCCCCGGGCGCGCAGCACGGCGACCTCCGCGGTCCGCCCCTCCGGCTTCGCGTAGTCGAGCGGGACGGTCAGCCGGGAGCACTCCAGGCCGGGGCTGCCGAACAGTTCGCGCTGCCGGTCGTCGTCGGCGAGCGGGAGGCACGGGCCCCAGGCCAGCACCTGTGTGTAGAAGGGCGTGAGCGCCGCCGGCGGCTCGACCGGTGCCGGTGGCGCCAGCAGCAGCATCCCGGGCAGCGCGCACGACGAGAGCACCACGGCGCCCGCCACCGCCGCCACGGCGAGCGCCACCCGGCGCACCCCCCTCGGTGCTCCGATCCGTGCCGTCCCCGTCCCCGTCCCCGTCCCCGTTCTCGATCTCACGTTCCGTCCTCCCCGATCCGACGCCGCGGGCTCGCGGCGGGTTCAGCGGAGGATGGCGGCGGGGCCGACACCCGGACGAGGGAGCGCGCACCCGAAACGCCGGGGGCGGACCCGACGGCCGGGGTGGGGACGGCCCCGGTGCGCCGGGCGGCGGGCGATCCGGGCGAGTCGGATCAGCGCGGGGAGCGGGTGGTGCGACGGGCCAGCCGGGACAGCTCCGCGAGGTCGGCCCCGGTCTCCTTCTCCACCCACTGGCCGTCGAGCGCGCCGCAGTCGATGCCGCGCAGCAGGAACCCGGCGAGCGCCGTGGCCGTGGCCGGCTCGTCGAGGAACCCGGAGTCGGTGCGCTCCCGGTACGCGTGCAACCGGGCGGCGGCCGCGTCGGCCGCGTCGCGGAAGAAGGCGAAGACCGCCGTGAACCGGCTCGGCAGCTGGGCCGGGTGCAGGTCCCAGCCCTGGTAGAAGCCGCGTTCGAGGGAGCGGCGGACGAGCCGGCCGTGCAGGTGCCACGCCGCGCGCACCGCCTCCGGTGAGCCGACCGGCAGGACGTTGGTGGAGCCGTCCGACAGCCGCACGCCGGTGCCCGCCGCGGCGACCTGCATCACGGACTTCGCGTGGTCGGCCGCCGGGTGCTCCATGCTCTGGTACTCCGCGGCGATGCCGAGCGAGGCGGAGTAGTCGTAGGTGCCGTAGTGCAGGCCGGAGCAGCGGCCCTCGGCGGTGGCGATCATGCCGGGCAGCGGGGAGGCGCCGTCGGGCCCGAGCACGGTCTGCGGGGTCTCGACCTGGATCTCGAACCGCAGCGTGCCGCCGGGCAGGCCGTGCGCCTCCTCGAGCGCCTCGAGCACCGCGACCAGCGCGGTGACCTGGGCCGCCGCCGTGACCTTCGGCAGCGTGACGACGAAGCCGTTGGGCACCCCGCCGCGGGCGGCCAGCTCGGCGACGAACGCGGTCAGGGTGCGGACCCCGCGACGCCGGGTCGCCGCCTCGAGGCTGCGGAACCGGATCCCCGTGAAGGGCGGCGCGGTCCCGGCGTCGACGGAGGCCACCAGCTCCGCGGCCGCGCGGCGGACCTCGGCGTCCTCCTCCGCCTCGGACCGCACGCCGTAGCCGTCCTCGAAGTCGATCCGCAGGTCCTCGATCGGCTCGGTGACCAGCTTGTCCCGGACCCGGGTGCGCAGCGCGTCGGCCGCGGACGCCGGGATGCCCCAGCAGGCGGCCAGCTCGGCCTGGCCGGGGGCGTGGGCGTCGAACACCTCGCAGGCGGTGGCGCCCCACGCGGCGGACAAGGACCGGTCGAAGCGGTCCGCCGGCACGTAGACCGTGTGCACCGGCTGCCGGGTCCCGACGTCGCCGGGGTAGGCGGCCGCGAGCACGGCGTCGACCGGGGCGAGATCGCGGTCGACCGCGGCCGCCAGTTCCTCGGCGAGATCCCTCATGGACGGATCCTGCCTCACCGAGGGCCCGTCGTGCCGGACGGCGGAGGTGATCCGCCCGCGACCCGGCGGTGGTCGCCGCCGTGGGCACGATGGTCGAGCGGTTCGGGCCGGCCGTGCGCGAGCCGGCGTCAGGCCGCGGCGGCCTCGCCGGGGCGCCGGTGGTAGCGGTCGACGTACTCCTGGCCGCTGAGCTCGGCGATCGCGTCCATGATCTCGTCCGTGACGGCGCGGCGGATCGCGGCGGAGCCCTCGAGGCCGTCGTACCGGCTGAAGTCCAGCGGCCGGCCGAAACGGACCTCGATCGGGGCCACACGCGGCAGCCTGGCGCCGACCGGCTGCACCTTCTCGGTCCCCACGAGCCCGACCGGCACCACGACGGCACAGGTGGACAGGGCCAGCGACGCGACGCCGGTGTGCCCGCGGTGCAGCCGGCCGTCGAGCGAGCGGGTGCCCTCGGGGTAGATGCCGAAGGCACCGCCGGCGCGCAGGACCGTGCGCCCCGCCTCGAGCGCGGCGAGCCCGGCCTTGGCGTTGGCCCGGTCGACCGGGACGTAGCCCAAGGCGGTGAGGAACCGCGCGACCAGCCGCCCCTTGAGGCTGCACGAGGTGAAGTACTCGGCCTTGCCGAGGAAGGCCACCGGGCGCGGCGTGACCAGCGGTATCACGGCCGTGTCGACGGCCGCGCGATGGTTCGCGGCGAAGATCACCGGCCCGGACGCCGGGACGTTCTGCATTCCCTGCACCCGTGGCCGCCAGATCATCCGCACCAGCGGCGCCAGCACGCACCTGATCAGGAACTGCATGGCTTCCGATCCTCCCTGACCCGGCCGGACGCACCCCACGTCGTCCGGACCAGTGTGGCGTACCCGGTGTGACGCCCGAGTCACCGCTGTGGAACGTACCGACGACGTCCTGCCGGCGGTTCCGCCACGTGAGGGAGACCGCCCGGTTTCCTCCCGGGCGGCCCTCTGGCGGGCCGGAACCTGCCGGGCCGATCCTGCCCGGCCGATCCTTCCCGGTCGATCGGATCCCCGGCCGGCCGGACCCCTGCCGGGCCGATCGGGCGGGTCGGGTCCGAGGTCGTCGACCAGGTGGGAGTACGCCGGCGTCGCCACCTCGGCCCCGCCCGTCGCGCATGTCCTCGAGGCGCCGCCGGAGTGGGCGGGACGGGACTGCCCGAGGCCCCTGCCGCGCGTCGGGGTTGCGTCACCGAGCGGGCACCACGGCTGCGGCTCGGGCGCAAATCGGTTGTGGGCACGGGGCGCCGTGCGCGAGGCTGATCCCGTCATGGAGCTCTGACCCCACCCTGCGCCCGCGGCCGCGGCACGAGCCCGGCGGGCGCGAGATCCCGATCGTCCCCGGTGGTGTCGCCGTGCCCGCTCCCCCTCCCGTCCACGCTGCCCTGCTCGCCCAGGACCTCGTCCGCACGCTCGGCACGCGCCGGGTGCTCGACGGCGTGTCCCTCGCCGCCGCACCCGGCCGCCGAATCGGCCTGATCGGCGAGAACGGCGTCGGCAAGTCCACCCTGCTGCGACTGCTCGCCGGGGCGGACGAGCCCGACGGCGGCAGCGTCACGCGCCCCGCCGTCCTGGGGTTCCTGCACCAGGAGATGCCGTACGACCCGGCGGCCACGGTCGCCGCGGTCGTCGACGACGCCCTGCACGAGGCCCGCACCGATCTCGCCGCGCTGGAGCGGATCGGCACGGCGCTCACCGAGGCGCCCGACGACGCCGCGCTCCTCGCCGAGTACGGCGAGCGCCTGGAGTCCGCCGAGCGGCACGCCGCCTGGGACGCGGACCGCCGCGCCGAGCTGGTGCTCGCCGGGCTGGGACTGGGCGGGGTCGCGCACGACCGCGCGCTCGGCACCCTCTCCGGGGGCCAGCGCGGACGGCTCGCGCTGGCCGCGCTGCTGCTCCGCCGACCCGCGGCCCTGCTGCTGGACGAACCCACCAACCACCTCGACGACGCCGCCGCAGGCTTCCTCGAGGAGGAGCTGCGGGGGATGCCGGGCGCGGTCGTGGCGGCGAGCCACGACCGTGCCTTCCTCGACGCGGTGTGCACGGACATCGTCGACCTCGACCCGGCGCTCGGCGGGCCGACCCGGTACGGCGGCACCTACACCGGCTACCTCGCCGAGAAGCGCGCCGAACGCGAGCGCTGGGAGCGGCGGTTCGCCGAGGAGCAGGAGGAGCTCGCGGAGCTGCGGCACTCGGTCGCGGTGACCTCGCGCCGGGTCGCGCACGACCGGCCGCCGCCCGACCGGGACAAGATGGGCTACGGCCGACGTTCGCAGCGCGTCGAGCGGCAGGTGTCGAGTCGGGTCCGCAGCGCGCTGCGCAGGCTCGGGGAGCTCGAGCGGGACCAGGTGCGCCGCCCGCCGGCGCCGCTGCGCTTCCGCGCGCCCGCACTGGCCGCGGCCTCGCCCGACGGGGTCCTCGTCGCCCTCCGCGGGGTCCGGGTCCCCGGGCGGCTCGCGGTGGAGCGGCTCGACGTGACGGCGGCCGACCGGATGCTCGTGACCGGACCGAACGGCGCGGGCAAGTCGACGCTGCTCGCCGTCCTCGCCGGGTCGCTCGCCGCGGAGGGCGAGGTCCGGCGGCGACGTCGGCTGAGCGTCGGGATGCTGGCCCAGGACACCGTGTTCACCCGGCCGGACCGCACGGTACGGGAGACGTGGGAGCGCACGCTGGGCCCCGAGCGCGCCGGGGCCGTGCCGCTGGTCTCGCTCGGCCTGGTCGCACCACGGGACCTGGGCGCGCGGGTCGGTGAGCTGTCGGTGGGGCAGCGCCGACGGTTCGCACTGGCCCTGCTGATCGCCGACCCGCCCCAGCTCCTGCTGCTCGACGAGCCCACGAACCACCTCTCGCCCCGGCTGTCCGACGAGCTGGAGGAGGCGTTGGGGACCGGCCCCGGCGCCGTCGTCGTCGCCTCGCACGACCGCTGGCTGCGCCGCCGCTGGACGGGCCGGGAGCTCGCGCTGCGCACCGCGTGAGCCGGCGCTCGGCGCACCGCGTGAGCCGGCGCTCGGCGCACCGCGTGAGCCGGCGCTCGGCGCACCGGGCGTCAGAGCTCGGCGCGCAGGGCCCGCTGGGCCTCGGGACGGCTGAGCCCCGTGGCCTGCAGCAGGTCGATCGCGATCGAGCGGAGCTGGGCGATCATCACCTGCTCGGACACGCCGAGGTCGCCGGCGGCGGCGCCGAGGATCGGGGAGTCGTGCACGAGGTCGAGGATGGGGGCACGAGCCGCCTCGCGATCACCCCCGCCCACCTGCGCGGTGAGCTTCTGCACCGCGGTGGCGAGCTGGGCGACCGCGTCGGGCAGGGCCTCGATCGCGGGCTCGTCGTCCTGCAGCGCGGTGAGCGCGCGCCGGGCGAGGACCCGGGTGTTGCGGAAGGCGTAGTCGGTGCGCTCGGCCAGCTCGGCGAACCGGGCCACCTCGGCGCGGTGCGGCCGGCGCAGCGGGGCCACGGCGGTGACCTCGCGCCCGGACTTCACCGAGGCCCGCAGCTCGTCGACCAGCGGCTGGCTGCGCCGGGCGCGGCGCAGCGCCTCGGCCGCCGCCTCCTCGTCCCGCCCGCGCAGCGCCTCCGCGACCCCGAAGAGCACGGCCGCGAGCTCGTCCAGGGCGCGGCGGGCCTGCCGGCGGACCGGCCCGAGGGGATGGGAGGGCAGCAGCGCGGAGACGAGCAGGCCGATGGTGCCGCCGATCAGGGCGTCGACCCAGCGGTCGAGCCCGCCGCTCTGGCCCGGCGGCAGCAGGGTCGCCACCAGCACGGCCGACGAGCCGGCCTGCGCGACGAGCACGGTGCCGCCGTCGGCGAACACCGCGACCGCCACCGCCAGGGCCACCACGAGGGCGATCTGCCACGGGCCCGAGCCGATCCAGGAGATCAGCAGGTCGCCGATCAGCACGCCGAGACTCACCCCGAGGACGAGTTCGGCGGTCCGGCGCAGCCGGGACCCCAGCGCGACACCGAGGCTGATCACCGCGGCGATCGGGGCGAAGAAGGGCCGCGCGTGCCCCACGAGGTCGGCCGCGACGAACCAGGCCAGGCCCGCCGCGAGCCCGCACTGGACGATCGGCACCGCCGACACCCGCAGGCGACGCGCCCCCAGGTCCAGCCGGGTGCGCGCCCGTGCAGCCACGCTCATGGAGCAGCGTTCGTCCGACGGCTGGGGGTCAGGAGACGCCCAGCGCCGCGGCGGCGGCCGGGTCGGAGTCGGTGAGGAACGACCGGATCCGCTCGACCTCGTCCGTCTCGCCGATCGCCTCCGCGGCGCGCAGCAGCGACCCCAGCGCCCGCAGGAAGCCCTGGTTCGGCTCGTGCGACCACGGGATCGGGCCGAAGCCCTTCCAGCCGTTGCGGCGCAGCTGGTCCAGGCCGCGGTGGTAGCCGGTGCGGGCGTAGGCGTACGCCGCCACGGTGTGCTTCTCCGCCAGGGCGTTCTCCGCGAGGACCGCCCAGGCGATCGACGACGCGGGGTTGGCCGCCGCGACGTCGGCCGGGTCCTCGCCCGCGGCCAGCGCGGCCGCGGCGGGGTCGACGGGCAGGCGCGTGGGCTCGGGGCCCAGCAGGTTGCCGTGCAGACTCATGTCCCCATCCTGCCCCGTCGACCCCGCGTGCGATCCGGCCGGGCTCAGCCCGCCAGGGACCTGCCCGCGGACTTCAGCGACTCGCAGGCCTCGACGACGCGCTCGGACATCGCGACCTCGGCCTTCTTGCCGTACGAGCGCGGGTCGTAGGTCTTCTTGTTGCCGACCTCGCCGTCGACCTTCAGGACGCCGTCGTAGTTCTCGAACATGTGCGCGGCGATCGGCCGGGTGTAGGCGTACTGGGTGTCGGTGTCCACGTTCATCTTCACGACGCCGTAGGACAGCGCCTCGTGGATCTCCTCCAGCAGCGAGCCGGAGCCGCCGTGGAACACCAGGTCGAACGGCTTGGAGCCCTCCGCCAGGCCCAGCTTCTGCGTGGCGACCTGCTGGCCCTCCTTGAGGATCTCCGGCCGCAGCTTCACGTTGCCCGGCTTGTAGACGCCGTGCACGTTGCCGAAGGTCGCGGCCAACAGGTAGCGGCCCTTGTCACCGGCGCCGAGGGCCTCGACGGTGCGCTCGTAGTCGCCGGGCGCGGTGTAGAGCTTCTCGTTGATGTCGTTGGCGACGCCGTCCTCCTCGCCGCCGACCACGCCGATCTCGATCTCCAGGATGATCTTCGCCTTGGCCGCCTCGTCGAGCAGCTCGGCCGCGATCTTGAGGTTCTCCTCGAGCTCGACCGCGGAGCCGTCCCACATGTGCGACTGGAACAGCGGGTTCCCGCCCTTGGCCACGCGCTCCTGGCTGGTCGCGATGAGCGGGCGGACGAAGCCGTCGAGCTTGTCCTTCGGGCAGTGGTCGGTGTGCAGCGCCACGTTGACCGGGTACGAGTCCGCCACCACGTGGGCGAACTCGGCGAGCGCGGTCGCACCGGTGACCATGTTCTTCACCCGGGTGCCGGAGAGGAACTCGGCACCGCCCGTCGAGACCTGCACGATGCCGTCGCTACCCGCCTCGGCGAAGCCGCGCAGGGCCGCGTGCAGCGTCTCGGAGCTGGTCACATTGATGGCCGGGTACGCATACTCCCCGCTCTTGGCCTTGTCGAGCATCTCGTTGTAGATCTCGGGGCTGGCGATCGGCATCTGAATGCCCTCCTCGGGTCCGCGTCGTCGCCCGCCAGTATCACCCACCAGCACCGACGTGCCGAAGGGCGTCGACGGTCGACTTCACGAGCCCCGTCTGCGCGAACGCCACCCTCGATAAGGTGGCGCCCGTGGGGGGAGCGAACCCGGTGGACACCGGCGGCTACGAGAGCACGGTCGAGCGCACGCTGAGCAGGCTGCGGCGGATCGACTCACGGCCCGATCCCGCCGTCGCCGCCCCGCCGCCGCCGCAGGACCCGGGCGCCCCCCTGACCCTCGCCGACCTCTACCGCGACCACCGGATGCGGTTGGTCCGGCTCGCCGTGCTGCTCGTCGACGAGCCCGCCACCGCCGAGGACGTCGTCCAGGAGGCCTTCGCCGGGCTGCACCGGCACTGGGCCGGGCTGCGCGACGAGGCCGCGGCCGTCGGGTACCTGCGCACCGCCGTCGTCAACGGGTCCCGGTCCGTGCTGCGCCGGCGCCGCACCGCCCGCGAGTACGTGGCCCCGCACCAGGTCAACGCCCGGTCGGCCGAGTCGTTGGCGATGCTCTCGGCCGAGCACCAGGCCGTCGTCGAGGCGCTGGGCGCCCTGCCCCCGCGGCAGCGCGAGGTCCTGGTGCTGCGCTACTACGGTGGGCTGTCCGAGGCCGAGATCGCCGAGTCGGCCGGGATCACCCGCGGCACGGTCAAGTCCACGGCCAGCCGGGCGCTCGACGCGGTGGCCCGGGTGATGGCGGAACGGTCCGGGGGAAGATGAGGCCCGGGAGGACGACCATGACGAACCCGCACGCCCACGCGACGCCGAGCCCGTCGGCGGACCCCGGCCGGCGGCTGGCCGAGGCGCTGCACGCCCAGGCGGTCTCCGCCGCCTCGACCCCGACCGGGCACGCCGCCCCCCGCCCGCGGTCCCCGGTGCCGGGCCTCGACGCGGCGCTGCGCCGGCAGATCGTGTGGGCGCTGGTGCTCGCGCTGCTCGCGGGCCTGGTGCTCGGCGCGGGCATCGGGCTCGTCTCGCTGCTGTTCCCCGGGGTCCTTCCCACGGTCGGCTGAGGGGACGCACAGGTGCGCCCGGTACCGTCCTCGTCGTGACCCACACGCTCGCCCTGGGCCCGGAATGGCTGAAGCCCGACGTCATCATCGGCTGGCTCGGCCCCTGGGCGCTGCTGGGCCTCGCACTCATCGTGTTCGCCGAGTGCGGCCTGCTGCTGGGCTTCTTCCTACCGGGTGACTCGCTGCTGTTCACCGCGGGCCTGTTCGTGGCCTCGGGTGCCATCCGCACCCCGCTGTGGCTGGTCTGCCTCCTGCTCGTGGCAGCGGCCTTCGCCGGCAACGCGTGCGGTTACCTGATCGGGCGCAAGGCCGGCCCCGCCGTCTTCGACAGGCCGCGGAGCAGGCTGTTCAAACCGCAGCACGTCACGAAGACACAGGAGTTCTTCGACAGGTACGGCAACCGCGCCATCGTCCTCGGCCGGTTCGTGCCGATCGTCCGGACGTTCATCACCGTGATGGCCGGCGTCGGGAAGATGGAGGCCAGGCGCTACTTCACGTACTCGCTGATCGGGGGCGTGGCCTGGGCCGCCGGCGTCACGGTGCTCGGCTACTTCCTCGGCCAGATCGAGTTCGTGCGGGTCAACATCGAGCTGATGCTCCTCCTGATCGTGCTGCTGTCGGTCGTGCCGATCGTCGTCGAGTTCCTGCGCGCCCGCCGGCAGGGCCACGGCGCCCTTCCCGCCGACGGGATCGACCCGGACGCGACCGTCCGCATCCCGATCGTGCGGCCCGACGAGCGCCCGCCCGGCCACCCCCGCTGACCCGGCCACCCGCCGACCGGAGAGACACGTGCGCGAGACCGTCCTGGCCCTCGACCCGCTCGGCTCGGCCGGGCCGGTGACGGTCTGGGTCGTCGTCCTCTCGTTCGTGTTCCTCGAGTGCGCGTTCGTCATCGGGCTGTTCCTGCCGGGCGACTCGCTGCTCGTCGCCGCCGGCGTGGTGCTCGCCGCCCACCAGCTCGAGGTCTCCGCATGGCTGCTCTCGGCGGCCGCGGTGGTCGTCGCGGTGGCCGGCAACCAGGTCGGGTACCTGGTGGGCCGCTACACGGGGAACCGGATCAAGGTCCGCAAGGGCGGGCGGATCCTGACCCGGGAGAATCTCGACCGGGCCGGGCGGTTCCTCGACCGGTGGGGGTTCTGGTCGGTCGTCGTGGCGCGCTGGGTGCCGTGGGTCCGCACGCTGGCCCCCGCCATCGCCGGCGCCGCGCGCATGGACAACCGCAAGTTCCTGCTGGCCAACCTGGTCGGCGCCCTGGTCTGGGTGCCCACCCTGATGATGCTCGGCTACTACGCGGCGGGCCTGCTCGACCGCGTGCCGTGGGTGCGCCAGGTGGCGGTGGTCGCGGCGATCGCCTTCTTCGCGATCGGCACCGCCGTCGGGATCGTCCGGTACGTGCTGGAGGTCCGCAAACCGGTCGACGACGGCGCGGAGCCCGCCGGGTCCGCAGTGGCACGTCCCGCGGGCCCGGGCGGCTCGGGCGGCTCGGCGACCGACCGCCCCTGACGCGGCGCCCCTGCCGACCACGCGCTCAGGCGACGCCTGCGCGCTCCAGCCGGGCCGCGGCCTCCAGCAGCATCCAGCCCGAGAGCTGCACGGACAGATCGCCGTCGGGTGTCCCGGCGGCGGGCCGGCGGGCACGCGTGCGCCAGTCGTGCGCGAAGGCCGGCCCCGCGGCCGTGTCCGCCCGGTTCTCCCAGACCGACTCCGCGCTGGCGAGGACCAGGTCCCGGGCGTGCGGCAGTCCGGGCTGGCGGACCGCCGCGTCGGCCAGGTAGCGCGCCAGGATGCCGTTGAACAGCCCGCCGTCACCGCCGTCGTCGTAGCCGCCGATCACCCCGTCCGGCTCGGCGAGCCCGCGCGCCGTCGCCGCGAGCACGGAGGCGGCGCGGTGCGACCAGCGGGCATCGCCCTCGCGCTGCGCCAGCTCGACGCAGGCCCCGAGGTAGACGCCCTGGCAGTAGGTGTAGGTGGTGGCCGCGACCTCCCGGATCCCGCCCTGTGCGTCGAGCCGGACGCCGTCGCGCACCAGGCCCGTGGCCGGGTCGACGAGCGTGGCCGCCATCCAGTCGGTGAGCGCGGCGGCGGTCACCAGGTCCTCGACCGCGCCGGTGCGGGCGAGCAGGATCGCGGCCGGGCCGTTGGCGGGGGCGTTCGTGAAGTCGTCGCCGCGGCGCCACCAGATGCCGCCGCCCCCCGCCGGGGTGTGCGCGGCCCGGATCCGGGCGGTGACGGCGTCGAGCGCCGCGCGCCGGCTCCGCACCCGCACCCCGGCGCGCTGGACGGCCAGGCCGAACCAGGCGATGTCGTCGTAGTAGTCGTTGGTCCAGCGGCCCAGGTTGCGTACCCGGATCCCGCGCACGAGCCCGGCGATCGCCGCCGCCCGGCCCCGCCCGGGGGCCCGGCCCTGGGCGTCGACCAGGCAGTCGAGCAGGTGGGCCTGCCACCAGTAGTGCCACGGCCCGATGAGCGCGCGGGCCCGCTCGCCGGGCGCGGCGGGCCGCGGGCTGCGGATGCGCCCGATTCGGGTGGCGGGCAGCACCCCGCCGACGCGATGCAGGTAGCGACGGGTGACCGCGCGTTCCGCCGCGGCCGCCCGATCCGTCCACCGGCTCGTCATCGCGACGATCCTCGCAGACGTTTTCTGTCGGGGGTCGGGCCTACCGTCCGCGGCATGAACCCCGAGATCCCCTCCGAGCTCGTGCATCGCATCGACCAGTACGAGGCCTGGCAGCGGGAGACGATCCGCGGGCACGGCTGGGCGTTGCAGGCGGTGCTGGGAGACGCGGAGGGCCCACCCTTCGTGTACACGGTCGGGCTGTCCGGCTTCGACCATCCCGAGCTGATCGTGTTCGCGCTCGACCAGGCCACGGCGGCACGCGTGCTCAACCGGCTGGGCGAGTACGTCCGGCTCGGCGGCCGGCTCGGTCCCGGGGACACGGTCGGTCTGCCCGAGGGCCTGGTCAGCCTGCTCGCCTTCCCGGACTCCGAGGCGTGGTTGCCGGGCGCGAACCGGCTGTACCAGCTCCCGGGCGGGCCGCCGGTGGAGGCGCTGCTGCTCGTGCCCGAGGAGGGTCGGGCCGACGGGGCCCGGGCCGAGGAGCCGGGGGAGGAGCTGCCGTGCCGGTTCTGCGGGTGACCGGGCAGGTCCCGGCGGCCGTCCGGCTCGTCACCAGGCGCGCGAGAGGTCGGCGTACTGCCGGACCCACGTGTGCATCGTGATGCCCGCGGCGACACCGGCGTTGATCGAGCGGGTGGAGCCGAACTGGGCGATCGAGACCAGGAGGTCGGCTCCGGCCCGCGCCTCGTCCGTGAGGCCCGGCCCCTCCTGGCCGAAGAGCAGCACCGCCTCGCGAGGCAGCTCGGCGGTCTCCAGCGGCACCGAGCCCGCGGTGTTGTCGACCGCCACCACCACGAGTCCGTGCTCGCGGGCGAAGGCGAGCAGTCCGGCGACGTCCGGGTGATGGTGCAACGTCTGGTAGCGGTCGGTGACCATCGCTCCGCGCCGGTTCCACCGCCGTCGTCCGACGACGTGGACGGCGGCCGCCGCGAACGCGTTCGCCGTGCGGACGACGGTGCCGATGTTGTGGTCGTGGCCGAAGTTCTCGATCGCGACGTGGAACGGGTGGGCGCGGGTCGCGAGGTCGCCGACCACGGCCTCCCGCCGCCAGTACCGGTAGGCGTCGACGACGTTGCGCCGGTCCCCGTGCTCGAGGAGCTCGGGGTCGTAGCGCGGGTCGTCGGGCCACGGCCCCTCCCACGGGCCGACGCCCACCTGGCCGGGCACGGCCCACTCGGTCGCCCCGCGACTGTCCTCCGCCACGGCCCCATGATCCCGCCCGACCCCACCCGCCCGCACACGACTCCGCCACCGGCCGGGTCCGGGGCCGGGCGACCCTCGTCCCCCGGCACAAGAAGCCCGACTCACCGAAGCCCAGAACCCGACTCGCGCACTGTTCCGCGAGTCGGGCTCCTGGCTTCGGTGAGTCGGGCTCTCCGACGGTCCACGGGCCGGCGTTCGCCGTGTGTTCGGTGACGCCGTGTGTTCGGTGATGACGTGTGCTCGGTGACGACGTGTGCTCGGTGACGACGTGTGCTCGGTTACGGGGTGGCCGGCGGTGGCATGGCCGCCGCCGAGCTGCCCTCCTCGCGCTCACGGATCGCGGGCAGGGCCAGCCGGACGGGGGCGTGGGCGCGGTGGGCCCCGGCCGCCGCGGCGTGGTACTCCTCGAGCAGGGTGAGGAACTCCGGGTCGGCGTAGATGCGGCCGTCGACCGTGGGGCCCTCCTGCCCGGTCAGCACCGCCTCGACGTCCTCGCCGGTCAGCGTCTTGTGCGTCTCCAGGGCGTGCGCGATGGCGAGCACGGAGGAGCGGTTCTCCCGCAGGATCTCCGCGGCCCGGTCGAGCAGGAGTCCGAGGTGGTCCTCGATCCGGTCGGCGAGCGCCCGGCGGAGCACGTCCTCGGTGCTGCCGTCCTTGCCCGGGGCGCCCTTGCCGCCGCCCGGGGAGCCGACCTCGAGCCGCCGGGCCGAGGAGTACGACGAGACCGTCGACCCCATGCCCCAGAACCCCTCCATGAACGACGCCACCGTGGTCGCCGACTCGAGGTCGCCGGACACCCCGGACGAGCTGTCGCCGTCGAAGAACATCCGCTCGCCCGCCAGCGACGCGAGCGAGACGAGGATGTCCGCCTCGTACTCCGACCGCCACCGGGTGAACTGGTCCTCCGGCGGGATGCTGGCGACCATACCCAGGTAGTCGCTGCCCTTCTCGATCGTCGCGAGGTCGATCTCCATGTGCTCGCGCACCCGGAAGGCGACGACGGCGTGGCAGCCCTCGTGCACGGCCACGGCGTGCCGCTCGCGCTCGATGTACTCGACGTCCTCCGGCGGGCCGAGCTCCTTGAGCTGCTTGGCCCGCATCAGGTCGCGGTAGGTGATGACCTCGCGGCCGTCCCGGATCGCGGTGATCAGGGCCTCGTTGACCAGGTCCTTGATCGTGGCGCCGGTGGCGTACGGGGTGATCGTCGCGAGCTTGTCGAGGTGCTCGTCGGTGATCTCGTGCGGCACCTTGTCCAGGTAGCCCTGGTAGGTGCGGATCCGGCCGGCCTTGGACGGGTAGCCGACCCGGTAGATCCGGTCGATGCGACCTGGCCGCAGCAGTGCCTCGTCGAGCGACTCCGGCATGTTCGTGGCCATCATGACGAGGATCCGGTACTTGGGCGGCGGCTTGGGCCGCATGCCCAGCGCCCGCCGGCCCCACCTGTTGAGCAGGCCGCGGGGCTTCTTCAGGCCGGAGAGCTCGGTGAGCAGCGCCTGGAGCGTGCCCATGCCGCCCCCGCCGCCGCCCATCGCGCCCCCCATCACGAACCGGCTGCGCGGCTCCTCGACCGGCGGCGCCGACGCCATGGACTCCCGGAAGAGCATCGACTGCGTGTCCCGGGACAGGTAGGAGAAGCCGTGGCAGCCCGTGCCGTGGAAGGGGGCGGGACCGAACCCGCGCGGCCCCCCACCGGGGCCGGTCGAGGCCAGCGTCCCCCGGTTGCCCAGCGCGTCCGCCTCGTCGAAGAACACGATGACCCCGCCGTAGCGCAGCGAGAGCTTGCGCAGCTTCCGGAACAGCGACTTCACCTTCAGGATGCCGATACCCATGAACATGTTGATGAAGGCGCCGGGGTCGACGAAGACGTAGGGCCTGCCGGTCTCGCCCGCGACGGCCTCGGCCATCAGCGTCTTGCCGGTGCCGGGCGGGCCCCAGAGCAGGATGCCGCCGGGGACGTAGCCCCCCTTGGCCTCGATCTCCTCCGGCTTCTCCAGGAACATGATGTTCTCGCGGATCCGCTGGACCACGTGGTCCTGACCCCAGACGTCGGAGAACCGCGTCTTGATGTCGTCCGGGTAGTAGGTGTCCACGCCACCCCGGGACAGCAGCCAGAACAGGCCGATGAACTGGAAGGCGATGAAGAAGAACGCGAACAACAGCTGGAAGATCATCGGCAGGGCCTGCCAGATGAGCGCGGGCGCCTCGAACAGGGCCAGCAGCGGCGAGGTCTCCAGGACCTGCGCCAGGATCACGGCCACGAGCGCGAGGAACGCGACCAGCTTCAGGATCCGGGCCAGTCGGAACCGCGTCCAGTCCGAGAACCGCCGCTTGAGCAGCCGGTCGGTGCCGCCGAAGACCTTCTGCGACCAGAACCGGTGATAGGCCGCGATGCGCTCGGAGAGCAGGTAGTGCACCTGCCGCAGGGCCTCGAGGCCCGCGAGCCAGAGCAGCCACTGCTGCTCGACGAGTTGGAGGCGCAGCGCGTCGGCGAACGTGATCAGCGGGTTGTCCGCCACCATCGCCCACACGAGCACGAGGAACGCGACGGCGAGCAGCAGCAGGATCTTGACCCGGTCCCACAGCGCCATCCTGGTGCGCCGCACGTCCGTCCTCGGTGGCGGCGGCTCGTGGTGCGCCTCGGGCGACGGGCCGTCCGGCGCCCCCGGCTTCCCGGGATCGGTCGGGTCGTCGGTGATGGTCATGGGCCCTCCCGAACCGTGAACGAGCTGACGACGCCGTCGATCTCGCCCTGCCGCTTCTCGAAGCAGTCCGCCGAGCAGCGGGCCAGCGCGAGGTAGAGCTTGCTGGCGTCGTCGTTGAGGTAGCCGGTCTGGTCGAAGATCTGCGGCTCGCCGCCGTTGACCCGGTAGGAGAACACGGTGCGCACGCCGCGGACCCCGTCGCCCGGGGTGAGCACCTGGTCCCCGAGCAGGGTGAAGCCGGTCAACCCGCTCTGCTGCCCGCCGAACTGCATGGTCTGGCGGGCGGTCTCGGAGACCGGGTAGATGAAGTCCCGGATGGTGTCCAGCGAGATCTGCCCGCGCGACTTCTCCGGGATGGGCTGGACCGTGACCAGGACCGCCGGGGACGTCGCGGACTCGCCGATGATGTGGCTCAGCGAGGGCCGAGCATCCGCGTCGTAGGCCTGGATCCACACCCCCTCGGTGGAGTCCTTCGCGGGCTCCACCCCGAGCCGGCTCTCCACCTCGGCGGGGTCGACCTGCCTCCACGACGTGGGCACCTTGAGATAGGTACGGTCGGTGGAGTTGGTGACGTAGGTCCAGGAGGGCGCCCCGCAGCCGGCGAGGAGCGCGACCAGCAACCCGGTCGCCAGCAGCACCGGCGCGCGCAGCGCGGGCCCACGCCGTCGTCGGCGCCCCGCTCGTCCTGCCATGGAAGCCCTCCCCCGCCGTGACTCTTCCGTGACCTACGGAGTATGCGCCACGAAACCGCCCCGACAGTGCACCTTTCGGGTTGCGACGACGTTTCCGCGCGCAGGAAGTGTGCCGTGCGGGCCTGCGGGAAACCTCACCAGGGCGGCGAGCCGAACGGCGGACGAGGGGCACGGACCCGGGCCGTGTCGGCGCGCCTGCGCCGTGTGGCCACGGTCGGTCTGCGAGCGGTGGCGGTGGGCGACCGTTCAGCGGACGCCCGAGCCGAATCTGAGGGGGTTGCTCGGCGTTCGGAGCAATTGCCAGGGCGTTCGGGGCAACTTCGTGCCCGTCGTCGACCGCCGGGCCCGCGCCGGGCGCCGTCGCCCGGCGGGCCCTTAAGCTTCCGTACCCCTGCGCCGGGCCTTGCCTACCGTCCCTCGCCGTGGACAGGACGACGGTCTCGGCGGCCCCGGCGGCGGGCGCCCGTGCAGCATGGGTGACGGCACTGCTCGTGGTGCTCGCGGGCCCCGCGGTGGCGCACCTGCTGACGACCGAGCCCATGAGCATGTGGCGGCAGCTGTCGTCCGTCACCGGTCTGGTGGCCCTCTCCGCGCTGGTCTGCACGGCCGCGCTCCCCTCCCGGCTGCGCGGGCTGACCCGGGCCTTCGGCATCGAGACGGTGCTCGGGCTGCACCGCCAGCTCGGGATCCTCTCCGCGATCCTCATCGCCGTGCACCTGGCGGCCGTCGTCGCGGCCAACCCCACCCAGGTCGGGCTGCTGATGGTGCAGAGCGCACCGAACCGGGCCCGTGCGGCGGTCGCGGCGACGGTGTCGATCGGGCTGCTGGTCGTGCTGGCGATCTGGAAGCGCAAGATCAACCTGCGCTACGAGGTCTGGCGCTGGCTGCACGTGATGCTCGCCGTGTTCGTGCTCGGCGGCAGCGCGCTGCACGTGCTCTGGCTGCAGCACCTGGTCAACGACGCCGTGATGGGCCCGATCCTCACCGCGCTCGGCCTGCTCGTCGTGGTCGTGTTCGCGGCCCGCTGGTGGGGCAAGGCGGTGCTCGACCAGGGTGGTGAGTTCACCGTGCAGGCGGTGCGGGCGGAGAACCCGACCGTGACCACGCTCGTGCTCTCCCCGCGCGAGGGCGGTGAGGGACTGCGGTTCGCACCCGGCCAGTTCGCGTGGGTGCGGCTGCAGCGATCGGCGGTGGAGGAACACCCCTTCACCATCGCCAGCAGCGCACACGACCCGCGGTACACCGAGTTCACCATCCGCGGCACGGGCGACTTCGCGACCGGCGTGCGGGACCTGCGCGCCGGGGAGTCGGTGTGGGTCGACGGGCCCTACGGCTCGTTCACCTGCGACGACGTCCCGGCGGCCGGGCTGGTCCTGATCGCCGGCGGCGTGGGCATCACCCCGATGATGAGCATGCTGCGCACGGCCGCCGACCGAGGTGACCAGCGGCCGCACCGGCTGATCTACGTCGCCCGGGACACCGGTGACCTGCTCTTCCGCGACGAGCTCGCGATGCTGCGCCACTACCTCGACCTCGAGGTCACCGAGGTTCTCCGCCGCCCTTCCGCGACGTGGACGGGCGCGACCGGCGAGATCGACGTCGCACTGCTGACCACCGTCCTGGACACCCTCGACGTGTCCGCCCGCAACGACTACTTCCTCTGCGGGCCGCCCTCCATGGTCTCCGACGTGCACGGCGCGCTGACCGTGATGGGCGTCCCCGACGACCACATCCACACGGAGCAGTTCGACATGGCCTGACCCCCGATCACCCGCCGGCCGGTGCCGCCCGGCGGAGCACGACCCGCACCACCGCACGACCCGGCCACGCTCCCCCTCGCGGCCGGCACGCACCCGCTCCCGACGGGCCGCTCCCCGAAAGGTCCCCCGATGTTGCACCGCATCCCGCGCTCCGTGCGCTGGGCCCTGCTCGTCGCCGTCCTCGGCGCCGTCATGGTGTCCGTCCTGCAGTCCTGGACGACCGGCGCGCCCGGCACGGGCGGCTGGCAGCAGACCCAGTGGGGCCCGCTCGGGCCCGCCGACCGCGACCTGCTGATCAAGGTCCGCCAGGCCGGGCTGTGGGAGCTGCCCACCGGGCAGCAGATGTCCCAGCAGGCCACCAACCAGCAGGTCCGCGAGACCGGGGCGCACCTGGCCGAGCAGCACGCCGTGCTCGACCAGATCGACCGCGACACCGCGGACAAGCTGGGCGTCCAGCTGCCGAGCCGGGCCACGGACCAGCAGATCGCCTGGATGAACCAGATCTCGCAGACCACGGGCACGGACTACGACAAGGTCGCCGTCCAGCTGCTGCGCCAGGCGCACGGGATCGTCCTGCCGGTGATCGCGGAGGTGCGCGTCGGTACCCGCAACGAGCTGGTCCGCCAGTTCGCCGACACCGCCTTCCAGTACGTCACCGGGCACATCGCGATGCTGGAGGCGACCGGACTCGTCGACTACTCGGCCCTGCCCGAGGCGCCCTCGCCCGGCCTGCTGAGCGGCTCCACCAGCCCGGCCGACATGATCGTCCCCGCGATCGTGTTCCTGGCCTGTGCCGCCGCGGCGATCGGCCTGCTGGTCACGCTGCGCCGCGGCAAGAAGAAGGCACCGGCCCCCGCCGCGCCGGCCACCGGTCGTCAGCTCGCGGCCCTGCACTCCGCCCCGGTGCTCACCATCCCCGCACCGCGCGGGGAACCCGCGCCGGGCCGGCGGGGGAAGGGCGCGTCGCTGCCGATGGGGGGCGCCGCCACGGCCGCCGACGGGGCGACCTCCACCGGCGGGCACCGCGCCCGGCGCCGCGGCTCCCGCAGCGGTGGGGTGCGCGTCGACGACTCGGGCGGCCTCCGCGTCGACGACTCGGGCGCCTTCCGCCGTGCCGACACCGGCGGCCACCGGCTCGGCCGTCCGGCCGGGGACACCGGCGGCCACCGGGTCCGCAACGCGGCCGACTCCGGCGGCTACCCGGCCGCCCGCGCGGCGACCGCGGTCAGCGACTCCGGCGGCTACCCGTCCGTCTCCGACACCGGCTCGCACCGCCGGCGCCGCGCCGCCGACACCGGCGGGTTCCGCTTCGACGACCTGCTCGGCTCCGGCCGGGCCGACACGACCGGCGGCCAGCCCGTGCCGCGCACGACCGACACCGGCGGCCACCGGTTCGACGAGTACGACCCGGCCGCCCGCTCCCCCCGCACCGCGACCCGAGGAATGACCCACTGATGGCAACCCGGACCGACACCCCGAACACCCCCGAGAACCCGCGCGTCGGGCGCACCGCCCGCTCCGCCGGCCTGCGCCGTGTCCTGCTGGCCACCGCGGCCGCCGCCATGGTCATGGTCCCGACGGCCTGCGGGTACGCCGAAGCCTCCGACCGGATCTCCTCCGGTGGCAGCGGGCACGGCGCGCACGCCACCGCCCCCGTCGCCGACCGCGAGGACCAGCCGGGCACCGCGCAGGACCCGGCCCAGGACGCGACGGGCGAGCAGGACGCGCAGCGCGGCCGCGGTGAGGAGAACCGCGCCGACCGGGCCGACGAGAACGCCCGCAACGGGCAGGGCCGCGGCGCCGGGCAGGAGGCCCCGGCCGAGGGGCAGGACGCCGAACCGGCCGCGGACGAGGGCGGCGACCAGGACGCCGCCGGGGGCGGCGAGAAGATCAACGGTCTCGACGTCCTCGCCCGGGACTGCTCCCGGAGCGAGCTGGCCCCGCACGACGGTTTCCAGAAGGGCGACCGGTGCGTGTCGACCGCCTTCGGCGAGGTGGGCGACGCCGACCGGAACCCGACCCTGCTGATCACGAAGTTCCCGCAGCAGGTGCAGGAGGGCCAGGCGTTCAGCATCGACGTGACCACGCGCAACCTCAAGCGCGACCGGTTCCTCGGCGCCGCGGCCGGCGGCTACTACCTGGAGAGCTCGCTGCTCGACGAGAACGGCATCCAGCGCGGCCACTTCCACACCGCCTGCCGGATGATCTCGCTCGACGAGGCGCCCGCACCGGGCGAGAAGCCGGCCTTCTTCGTCGCCACGCAGGACAACCAGGGCGGCGCGGGCGAGAGCACGGTGACCGTCGACGTCACCGGGCTGCCGAAGGGCGTCGCGCAGTGCAGCTCGTGGGCCGGTGACGGCTCGCACCGCATCCCGATGATGGAGCGGGCCGACCAGACCCCGGCCTTCGACTCGGTCCGCATCCAGGTCGTCTGACCCCGGCCGGCGGCGCCCGCCGACCCGGAGACCCGGTACGACGGCCGGGAATGGGGCGGGGCGGCGGGCTACAGCCCCAGGTCGGCGAGGCCGAGGAGCGCGCGGTACGGCGCGCCCTCGGCCTCGATGGCTTCCCGGGCCCCGGTGGCCCGGTCGACGACCGTGGCCACGCCGAGGACGCTGGCCCCGGCCTCGCGCACCGCGCGGACGGCCTGCAGCACCGAGCCACCGGTCGTGGAGGTGTCCTCGACGACGAGCACGGGGCGGCCGGAGACGTCCGGGCCCTCGATCAGCCGCTGCAGCCCGTGCTCCTTGGTGGACTTGCGGACCACGAACGCGTCGACCGGCGGGACCTCGGGGTCCGCGGCCCGCTCGGCCGCGGCCGCGTGCAGCACGGCGTCGGCCACCGGGTCCGCGCCGAGGGTCAGCCCGCCGACGGCGGTGTAGCCCCAGTCCGCGGTCAGCGTGCGCAACAGCCGGCCGACCAGCGGCGCGGCCTCGTGGTGCAGCGTGACCCGGCGCAGGTCGACGTAGTAGTCGGCCTCGCGGCCGGAGGACAGCGTGACCTTCCCGTGCACGACGCCGAGCTCGCGCACGAGCTCGGCCAGCCGCAGCCGGCCGGTGTCGTCGGTGGGGTCGGTGGCGGTGCTCATGCTTCAGCGCTCCCGGTCGAAGGTGGCGACCAGCCGGCGGACCACGCGGCGCGGCAGCACGCCCACCACCGACGAGATCGCCTTGTACTGCAGGCTCGGCACGGACAGGACGCGGCCGTCGGCCAGGTCGGCGAGACAGTCGTCGACCACCCGGGCGGCGTCGAGCCACAGCGGCCCGGTGCGCGCGCCGACGTCGATGCCGGCGCGCTCGTGGAACTCCGTCCGGACGAACCCGGGGCACAGGGCCAGTGCCCGCACCCCGGTGCCGGCCAGCGACGCGGCCACGCCCTCGGTGAACGCGGTGACCCACGCCTTGTCGGCGGTGTAGGTGGAGCCGCTGCCCGGCAGGAACCCGGCCACGCTCGAGACGTTGACGATCGCGCCGCGACCCCGGTCCACCATCCCCGGCACCACCGCCCGGGTCAGCTGCAGCACCGCCGTGACGTTGAGGTCGTGCTGCACCTGCAGGTCCTCGGCGGAGGTGGTGAGGAAGCCGCCCCGCTGGCCCATGCCGGCGTTGTTGACCAGCAGGTCCACCGGCGAACGGTCCGGGTCCGCGAGCCTGCGGACGACGCGGGCGCGCTCGTCCGGCACGGTGAGGTCGGCGGGCAGGACCTCCACCGACACACCCGCCTCGCGGTAGCGCGCGGCCGCCTCCTCCAGCCGGTCGACGGTGCGGGCGACGAGCACGAGGTCGCGGCCCTCGGCGGTGAGCCGGTCGGCGAAGGCGGCACCGATGCCGGAGGTGGCGCCGGTGATCAGGACGGAGGGCACGCGGGCGACACTAGTCCGCCCCGGGGCCGGGCTCAGCCGCCCGTGGTGCGGCGTGTGCGGTCAGCGCCTGCTCGAGAGCGGTCGCGACCTCGGCGAGGTCGGCGAGCAGGTCCTGGCCGCGTTCCGGCGAGACGTCGGCCGGCGCGGCCGCGAGCACCCAGGTGTCCTCGGCCCAGAGCAGCTCGATGTCCTCGCCCACCGCGTCGGCGGCGTCGGCCACGCGGTCGGTGAGCAGCGGGCGGATGGCGTCGGCGTCGGAGACGAAGGAGTACCGCTCGCCCACCGGCTCGAGCAGGTCCAGCCCGGCCCCGTCCGCCTCGGGGAGCGGGGCCGACGGCAGCCGCAGCTCGACGGCCGCGGGCAGCGCCTCGCGCAGCTGCACCGCCACCACCGCCGCGTTGACCCGGCCCTGCTGCTCGTGGTCGAAGATGAACCCGGGCCGGCCGCCCTCCGGGGTGGGCACGGTGCCGCTCGCCAGGTTGCGGGCGATGCCCGGCCCGCCGTTCTGCACGGTCCCGTAGCGCCAGCGGCTCGGCAGCACCGGGTCGCTGTCGAGGTACTCCCAGTCGTGCATCGCGGCCCAGCGCTTGCGGTCGCGCACCCCGGTCTCCCCGGCCCCGCCGCGCCGGCGGTCGGCGAGGAGCAGCGCGGCGCCGACGAGCAGCGCGACCACGGCGATCACGAACCAGACCCACGACGGAACACCCACGTGGTGACCCTAGCGCCGCAGGGCCGGATCGTCCGGGAACGCCACGATCACCCGTCCGGGGAGGACGGTCGACGCCGCGGGACGCGCGGTGAACGGTGGTCCGGGCACATCGGTCGGTGCGCACCGGCCCAGGACGGACCCGGAGGTGATCACGGGAGGTGATCACGGGGGTGCCGCCGCCCAGCCGGCCCGCACGCCGTCGACCTTCGCGCCCTCCTTCCCGGTCTCGACGACGGCGTCGCGCCCGAACCCGAGCAGCGCGTCACCCGGCCCACCGAGGGGTTCCAGGACCCGGGCCGCGGCGGGCACGGCGGAACGCTGCGCGAGGCGGGCGAGCGGGTCGAGGAGGACGCCGAGGGCGGCCCGCGCCTCGTCCAGCCAGGTGAGCAGGGCCGCGACGTTCCCGGCGATCCGCGCCGCGAGCGCAGCCGCCTCGCCGACCGCGGACGCGACCGCGAGCGGGGTGAGGGCCCCGGCGCTCGCGATCGAGGCGAGCGCCCAACGGGCGAGATCCCACAGGAAGCCGGCGACGGTGTCCCGGACGAGTGCCCGCTCGGCGCCGACCGTCGCCCCGACCTCCAGGAGCCGGTCCGCCACGGCGGCGCAGTCGGCGGCGAGGCCGCCCAGTGCGGCCGCGTCGCGGGCGGCGGCCGCGCGGGCGGCCCCGGCCGCGGATCCCGTCCAGGCCCCGAGGTCCGGACGGCCCCGTGCCGCCGCCTCCGCGGACACGGCCTGCGCCCCGCGTCGCCAGTCCGTCGCCCGTGCGACGATCTCGGCCGGGTTCCCCGCCAGCCGGTCGAGGGGCTCGCGCAGGAACCCGACGTGCTCGATCAGCCACCCGATCCCGGCCGTGGCGAGCTCGCCGAACGGATCCGCGACGAACCCGAGCGCGTCGAGCCCGGCACCCGCGGCCGTCCACGCCAGGGCCCCCGGGTCGGGCCGATCCGCCTCCGCCGCGGCCGCGACGTCGGCCACGCTCGACGCGAGCCCGGCCCCGTCGAACGGCCCCGGCGCCTGGGCGGGGGTCGGGACGAAGAGCGGCGGGTCGCCGGCGGCGGGCGGGGCGGAACCGGTCCTCCCGGCGTCCGCCGGGGCGGTCACGGTGCCCCCGGCCCGGCCGCCGCCCGCTCGAGGGCGAGGGCCGCGGCCAGGTCCGCCTCGCGGTAGGCCACCGCCGCCTCCCGCGCCGACGCCGCCGCGCGGACCAGGCCCCGGCGGGCCGCCTCCAGCGCGGCGACCCCGGCGCCGGCCGCCTCGCTCGCGGCGCCGGCGAACAGCCTTCCGACCAGCCCGAACGCGTCGGGGGACAGTGCGGTCGGGCCCGGCGCCCCGCTCGCGAGCCGCCGTTCGGCCGCGTCCAGCGCCGCCGCGTGCGCCTCCAGGGCCGCCGGCTCCACCGCGAAGCCCGCGCACCCGCCACTCACCGCTGCTCCACCGCGAAGCCCGCGCACCCGCCGCTCACCGCTGCTCCAGCAGCGGGCCGAGCGCCGCGGTCGCCCGGCGGGAGACCTCCGCGACGGCCCTCGCCGTCGTCGCCATCACGAGCTCGGCCAGGGCACCGCGATCCAGCCCGTCCGCCGCCGCTCCGAACGCGAGCCCGGTCAGCGCGCCGCTGCTGTCCACCGTGGCCCGGACGGCGCCGTCGGGGCTCGCGGCCGTGGACGTCAGCTCCGCGATCTCGGCCCGGGCGTGCTCGGCGCGCCCCCGCAGCTCCTCGATGCGGCGCCGGTAGTCGGCGAGCCAGGCCTGCCCGTCGCCGGGAACACTGCTGCTGGGAACACTCATGGGCGCGGACCGTAGGGGTCACGGCCCGCGCCCACGGCGCTTCGCGACGATCACTTCACGATCGTCAACGAACCTCAGACGGCGGCCGGCACGCCCCGCCCGACGATCAGGCCGCCGGTGCCGCCCTCGGCCGTCGGGTCGAGGTCGACGCGCACGGTGTCGCCCTCGCGCACGGCGCCCGAGAGCAGCTCCTTCGCGAGCTGGTCGCCGATCGCGGACTGCACCAGCCGGCGCAGCGGGCGGGCGCCGAAGACCGGGTCGAACCCGTTCATCGCCAGCCACTCGCGGGCGCCGTCGGACACGTCGAGGGTGAGCCGGCGCTTCGCCAGCCGCTGCCGGAGCACGTCGAGCTGGATGTCGACGATGTGCGTGAGCTCCTCGGTCGACAGCGCGTGGAAGACCACCACGTCGTCGAGCCGGTTGAGGAACTCCGGCTTGAAGTGCCCGCGGACCACCGCCAGCACGGCGTCCCGCCGGCCCTGGTCGTCGAGCCCCGGGTCGGCGATCGCCTGGCTGCCCAGGTTGGAGGTCAGCACCAGGATCGTGTTGCGGAAGTCGACGGTCCGGCCCTGGCCGTCCGTCAGCCGGCCGTCGTCGAGCACCTGCAGCAGGGTGTCGAAGACGTCCGGGTGGGCCTTCTCCACCTCGTCGAACAGCACCACCGAGTACGGGCGGCGCCGCACGGCCTCGGTGAGCTGGCCGCCCTGGTCGTAGCCGACGTAGCCGGGAGGGGCACCGACCAGGCGAGCCACGCTGTGCTTCTCGCTGTACTCGCTCATGTCGATGCGGACCATCGCCCGCTCGTCGTCGAACAGGAACTCGGCGAGCGCCTTGGCCAGCTCGGTCTTGCCGACGCCGGTCGGGCCGAGGAACAGGAACGAGCCGGTGGGCCGGTTCTCGTCGGCGATCCCGGCGCGGGCCCGGCGCACGGCGTCCGAGACCGCTCGCACCGCCTCCGTCTGCCCGACGACCCGCTTGCCCAGCTCGTCCTCCATGCGCAGGAGCTTCGCGGTCTCGCCCTCGAGCATCCGGCCGGCGGGGATGCCGGTCCAGGCGCTCACGACGTCGGCGACGTCGTCCGGCCCGACCTCCTCCTTGAGCATGACCTCCTCGTGGCGCTCCACCACGGCGGTCTTCTCGGCCAGCTCCTTCTCCAGCTGCGGGATGCGGCCGTAGCGCAGCTCCGCGGCGCGGCCGAGGTCGCCGTCGCGCTCGGCGCGCTCGGACTCGCCCTTCAGCTGCTCGAGCTGCTCCTTGAGCTCACGGGTGGACTCGATCGCCGTCTTCTCGTTCTGCCAGCGCGCGGTCAGCGCGGAGAGCTCCTCGCGCTTCTCGGCGAGCTCGGCCCGCAGGGCCTGCAGCCGGTCCTTCGAGGCCTCGTCGGACTCCTTGGCCAGCGCCATCTCCTCGATCTCCAGCCGGCGCACGGCGCGCTCGACGGTGTCGATCTCGACGGGCCGGGAGTCGATCTCCATCCGGAGCCGGGACGCGGCCTCGTCCACCAGGTCGATGGCCTTGTCCGGGAGGAACCGGGCGGTGATGTAGCGGTCCGAGAGCGTGGCCGCGGCGACCAGCGCCGCGTCCGTGATCCGGACGCCGTGGTGCACCTCGTAGCGCTCCTTGAGCCCGCGCAGGATGCCGACGGTGTCCTCGACACTCGGCTCGCCCACCAGCACCTGCTGGAAGCGGCGCTCCAGGGCCGGGTCCTTCTCGATGTGCTGGCGGTACTCGTCGAGCGTGGTGGCGCCGACCATCCGCAGCTCGCCGCGGGCGAGCATCGGCTTGATCATGTTGCCGGCGTCCATCGCACCCTCGCCGGTCGCCCCGGCGCCGACGATGGTGTGCAGCTCGTCGATGAAGGTGATGATCTCGCCGGCGGAGTCGGTGATCTCCTTGAGGACGGCCTTGAGCCGCTCCTCGAACTCGCCACGGTACTTGGCGCCGGCCACCATCGAGCCCAGGTCCAGGGCCACGACACGCTTGCCGCGCAGCGACTCCGGGACGTCGCCCGCCACGATCCGCTGGGCCAGGCCCTCGACGATCGCGGTCTTGCCGACGCCGGGCTCGCCGATCAGCACCGGGTTGTTCTTGGTGCGTCGGGACAGCACCTGCACCACGCGGCGGATCTCGGTGTCCCGCCCGATGACGGGGTCGAGCTTGCCCTCGCGGGCCCGCCCGGTCAGGTCCTGGCCGTACTTCTCCAGTGCCTGGTAGGTGCCCTCGGGGTCCGGGCTGGTGACCCGGGACGAGCCGCGGACCTTGCCGAAGGCCTCGCGCAGCGCGTCGGGGGTGGCACCGTGCCGGCGCAGCAGCTGGCTCACCGGGCCGCCCTTGTCGGCCAGGCCGACGAGCAGGTGCTCGGTGGAGACGTACTCGTCGCCCATCTCCGTGGCGAGCTGCTGGGCGGCACCGATCGCGGCCAGCGCCTCCCGGTTCAGCTGGGGCGTGGCCACCGTGGAGCCGGAGGCCGACGGCAGCCGGTTGCCGAGCTGGGTCAGCTCGGCGCGCACGGCCGCGGCGTCCGCGCCGACGGCGGCGAGCAGTGGAGCGGCGATCCCGTCCCCCTGGGCCAGCAAGGCGCCGAGCAGGTGGGTGGGACCGACGTCCGGGTTGCCGGCCAGCGCGGCGGCCTGCGCGGCCGCCGAGATCGCCTGCTGGGTCCTGGTGGTGGGGTTGAAGGAATCCATCCCCGTGTCTCCTCGGATCGTGCGGTCTCCGGGCACCCTCGGTGCCCTCTCGTAGTGCTCAACGACAGGAAAGTTGAGTGTGTTCCGCTCAATGCGGAAAAACTCCGCGCGGTGCACCACGGCGTCGTGCGGAGGGCGCCGTCGCAGCGGGACGTGGACATGATCGGCGCACTAGCGTGGCGGGCATGGCAGAGAACGTCGTGGTGGTGACCGGCGCCGAACCCCGGGAGGTGCTCGACGCGCTCGCCGCGCTCGACGGCGCCGGCGCACTCGAGCTGCGGGCCGCGGCGATCGTGCACCGCGACACCGAGGGCACCCTGTCCCTCGACCACGAGACGGGCGACGCCGTGTCCTTCGCCGAGCGGCACCCCCGCCTCGGCGCGCTGGTCACGCTGCTGCTCGGGCCGATCGACACCCTGCTGTTCGGCAACCAGCTGGTCTCGCTGTACGGCGCCGCCGAGCAGAGCCCGGAGGAACTGGCGATCGGGCACCTCGCCCGCACGGTGCCCGCCGGCGGCACCGCCGTGATCGCGGACGTCGACGAGCCGGACCCGGGGCAGCTCGACGCGAGGCTCCCGGGCACGGTCGTGGCGCGGCGGCCCTACACCGAGGTGGAGCGGGAGATCGAGGCGAGCCGCGAGGCCGGCCCCGAGAACGGCTGAACCCCGCACCGCGCGGTACGGGGTCCGGCACATCGGTTCAGTCCCGCGGGTCGGCTCGGCGGCGCGGGGCCCGCGGCTTCCACACGACGACCTGCGACCCCCGTTCGGTCGGGACCAGGTCGCGCCGGTAGGTCTGGTGCACCATCGAGGCTGCCTGCTCGGCCGCCGCGTGCGCGGCCGCCAGCTCCTCGCTCAGCTCCTCGACCCGGGCCCGCAGCTGGTCGACCAGCTGCTCCAGCTCGATGATCCGCTTGACCCCGGCGAGGTTCACGCCCTCCTCCTGGGAGAGTCGCTGCACCTCGCGGAGCAGCGCGATGTCGCGGGCCGAGTACCGCCGGCCGCCGCCGGGCGACCGGCCGGGGCTCACCAGCCCCAGCCGGTCGTAGCTGCGCAGGGTCTGCGCGTGCAGCCCCGACAGCTCGGCGGCGATGGAGATGACGAAGACCGGGGTGTCCTGTCCCGCGCCGGGCGGGAGGGCTCCCTCGGGACCGCGGCCGTGGCGGTCGTCACGGTCCGGCACGTCCCCTCACCTCATCCCTTCGCTGATCTCAGCGTTCGCCCGCGAGCAGGTCGGCCCGCGGGTCGAACGCCTTGGTGGCGTCCGCGTACTCCTGCAGCGCCTTCGCCGCGGCGTCGTCGAGCCGCTGCGGGATCGCGACCTCGACGGTGACGAGGAGGTCGCCGGCGCCCTTCTTCGCCTGCACGCCGCGCCCGCGGACCCGGAAGGTCCGGCCGCTCTGCGTCCCCGCGGGGATCTTGAGCGACACCGTGGAGTCGAGCGTCGGCACGGTGAGCGTGGCACCCTGGACGAGCTCGGGGAAGGTCACCGGCACCTTCAGGGTGAGGTCGTTCGGGTTCTTCGCCGAGCGCCCGAAGACCCGGTGCGGCGTCACGCCCATCCGCACGTACAGATCGCCGGGCGGGCCACCGAAGCGCCCCGGCTCGCCCTTGCCGGCCAGCCGGATGCGCTGGCCGTCGTCCACCCCCGCCGGCACGCGGACGGTCAGCGTGCGCACCTTGGTGCTCACCCCGTCGCCCCCGCACTCCGGGCAGGGCTCGTCGACGACCCGGCCGGTGCCGCGGCAGTCCCGGCACGGCTCGGAGAAGGCGAACGCCCCCTGGCTCCGGCTGATCACGCCCGCGCCGCCACAGATCGGGCAGGTGTGGGCGCCGGTGCCGGGCCTCGCCCCGGACCCGTGGCAGGTGTCGCAGGTCCCGGGCGAGGAGATGTTCAGCGTCATCGTGGCGCCGCGCACCGCGTCCTCGAACGGGATCGTCAGCCTGCTCTCGACGTCGGCACCCTGCTGCGGGCGCTGCCCGGCGGAGAAGCCGCCGGTCGTGCCCCCGCCGCGCGAGCCGCCGAACAGGTTGCCGAAGAGGTCGCCGAGGCCACCGGCACCGCCCGAGCCGCCCCCCTGGCCGAACAGGTCGCCCAGGTCGAACCCCTGGGCGCCGCCCTGACCGGAGAACCCGCCCGGGAAGCCCTGACCCCCGGGGAAGCCACCGGAGAACCCGCCGCCGGCGAAGAGCTTGCGGGTCTCGTCGTACTCCTTGCGCTTCTCCGGGTCGGAGAGCACGCCGTAGGCCTCGGAGACGGCCTTGAACCGGGTCTCGGCCACGGCGTCCCCCGGGTTGGCGTCCGGGTGCAGCTCGCGAGCGAGCTTGCGGTACGCCTTCTTGATCTCCGAGTCCGACGCCGAGGACGAGACGCCCAGCTCACGGTAGAAATCCTTTTCGATCCAGTCGCGCTGGGTCATCCCGCCTCCTTCCGGTGTGTCCCTGGTGGTCCCGGCCTCAGGCCGGGTTGGTGGGCTCGTCCGGCGAGGGTGCCGGGCCCGGCCCGCCGGCCGGGGCGTCGGGCACCTCGGCGCCGGCGGGCGCCTCGGACTCGGGCCGGTCCGCCACCATGACCATGGCGGGCCGCAACACCCGGTCCGCCATCCGGTAGCCCCGGCGCAGCACCGCGGTCAGCACCGTGACCGTGGGGCCGGGCGCGTCGGCCGGCTCGTGCTGGACGGCCTCGTGCAGGGCGGGGTCGAACAGCTCCCCGTCCGCGCCGAAGGACTCGAGCCCGAGCCCGGTCGCCACACCGACGACCTTGTCCGCGACCGACTTGAACGGGCCGTTCAGGTCGCCGTGCTGCTCGGCCCGCTCGATGTCGTCGAGCACGGTGAGCAGGTCGGACACGAAGGAGACACGCGCGCCCACGGCCACGCCCTCCCGGTCCCGGTCCACCCGGCGCCGGTAGTTGGCGTACTCGGCCGAGACGCGCTGCAGGTCCGCCGTGCGCTCCTCGAGCTGCTTCTCCAGGTCGGCGATCCGCGGGTCGTCCAGCTCGATCTCGGGCTCGGGCTCACCGCCGGGGGCGGCCCCGGCCGGGGCGCCGGCGGCCTGCTGGCCACCGGCGTCGGCCGAGGACCGGACCTCCCCCGTCAGGGGGTCGATCCGGCGCCGGTCGCGCACGCGGACCGGCTCCTCCTGCTCCCCCTCCGGGCCCGGCCTGCGGTCGGATCCGTACGGGGTGCTCACTTGTCCTTCTTCTCCTCGTCGTCGACGATCTCGGCGTCCACCACGTCGTCGGCACCGGCCTGCTGGCCGCCGGCGTCGCCCGCGGCACCCGGGTTCTCCCCGGCGCCGCCCGGGGCGCCCTCGGCGCCCGGCTGCTGGTAGAGGGCCTGGCCGAGCTTCTGCGACTCGGTGGCGAGCTTCTCCATCGCGGACTTGATCGCGTCGGTGTCGGTGCCCTTGAGGGCCTCCTGCACCTCGCCGAGGGCGGAGTTCACCGAGTCCTTGACGTCCGCCGGGACCTTGTCCTCGTTGTCCTTGACGAACTTCTCCGTCTGGTAGACGAGGGTCTCGGCCTGGTTGCGGACCTCGGCCTCCTCACGCCGCTTCTTGTCCTCCTCGGCGTGCTGCTCGGCCTCGCGCATCATCCGGTCGATCTCGTCCTTGGACAGCGCCGACCCACCGGTGATGGTCATGTCCTGGCTCTTGCCGGTGCCCTTGTCGACCGCGGAGACCTTCACGATGCCGTTGGCGTCGATGTCGAAGGACACCTCGATCTGCGGCACGCCGCGCGGAGCCGGCGGGAGACCGGTCAGCTCGAACATGCCGAGCTTCTTGTTGTAGGCCGCGATCTCGCGCTCGCCCTGGTAGACCTGGATCTGCACCGACGGCTGGTTGTCGTCCGCCGTCGTGAAGATCTCGGACTTCTTGGTCGGGATCGTGGTGTTGCGCTCGATCAGCTTGGTCATCACGCCGCCCTTGGTCTCGATGCCCAGGGACAGCGGGGTGACGTCGAGCAGCAGGACGTCCTTGACCTCACCGCGCAGGACACCGGCCTGCAGCGCGGCGCCGACGGCGACGACCTCGTCCGGGTTGACGCCCTTGTTCGGCTCCTTGCCGCCGGTCAGCTCCTTGACCAGCTCGGTCACGGCGGGCATGCGGGTCGAGCCGCCGACGAGGACGACGTGGTCGATGTCGCCGACCGAGATGCCGGCGTCCTTGATCACCTGGTTGAACGGCGCACGGGTGCGGTCGAGGAGGTCCGAGGTGATGCGCTGGAACTCGGCGCGCGACAGCGTCTCGTCGAGGAACAGCGGGTTCTTGTCGCTGTCGACGGTGATGTAGGGCAGGTTGATCGTGGCGCTCGAGGAGCTCGAGAGCTCGATCTTGGCCTTCTCCGCGGCCTCGCGCAGCCGCTGCATCGCCATCTTGTCCTTGGTCAGGTCGATGCCGTGGCTGCCCTTGAACTTGTCGACGAGCCAGGTCACGATCCGCTCGTCCCAGTCGTCGCCACCGAGGTGGTTGTCGCCGTTGGTGGCCTTGACCTCCACGACGCCGTCGCCGATCTCCAGCAGGGAGACGTCGAAGGTGCCGCCACCGAGGTCGAAGACGAGGATCGTCTGCTCGGTCTCGCCCTTGTCGAGCCCGTAGGCCAGCGCGGCCGCGGTGGGCTCGTTGACGATGCGCAGGACGTTGAGGCCCGCGATCTGGCCGGCCTCCTTGGTGGCCTGGCGCTGCGCGTCCTCGAAGTACGCCGGGACGGTGACCACCGCGTCGGTGACCTCCTCGCCCAGGTACGCCTCCGCGTCCCGCTTGAGCTTCTGCAGCACGCGGGCGCTGATCTCCTGCGCGGCGTAGGTCTTGCCGTCGATCTCGGGGGTCTGCCAGTCCGAGCCGATGTGCCGCTTGACCGACCGGAAGGTGCGGTCCGCGTTGGTGACGGCCTGGTTCTTGGCGGACTGACCGACGAGGATCTCGCCGTTGCGGGCGAACGCCACGACCGAGGGCGTGGTGCGGCTGCCCTCGGAGTTGGCGATCACCGTCGGCTCCCCGCCCTCCAGGACGGAGACGACGGAGTTGGTGGTCCCGAGGTCGATACCGACCGCACGAGCCATGGTGGGTGCCTCCGTGTCGAACTGTGTGGAACTGTCAGGTCCGTACCGCTGTTGAGCGGATCTGGCTCAAGTTTCGCGATCCGGCCGCTCGCCGTCAACTCGGCCTTGAGCCTCGGTCACTCAACTTGCTGCCCGGTCCAACGGACGACCTACCCGACTTGTTCCCCGCCGACTCAACTTTTCGTGCGTTGCGGACGCCACACCACGCGAGCCCCCTGGCCCGGAGCGCGACTCGCGACGAATTCGGGTGTCTAGTGCGAGGCCGAGAAAGAGGTAGAGGCGGTTACAGCACGGGAGCGGGCCGCGGCGGGGGGACCTCGTCCCCCGGGCGCGGGAGGCTCTCCTCGACCGGCGCGAGGGCCCGGTGACCGTCCGGGTCGGGCACCGCCTCGCCGGAGGCGTCCCGGTACTCCAGCCGGCCCTGGGGATCGAGGTCGGCGACGTACCCGGCGGCGGCCAGCTGCTCCTCGTCGAGGTCCCGCAGCAGCTCCCAGCGGCTCGGTACCACCCGGTAGTCCGGCCAGTCGAGGTGGCCGTAGGCGTCGTGCAGGTCGGCGAGCAGCCCCGCGAACACCTGCTGCCAGCGCAGCGGCATCGCCTCGGCGAGCCCGCGCGGCACGACCAGGTAGTCCGGGCCCGCGCCCGGGGCCGGGCGGTCGAGGTAGTCGGCGAGCGGCGTGGTCGAGCGCGGCCGGGCGGGGACGGGACCGGCGGGGCGCTCCGGGCGGGCCATCGTGCGTGCTCCCGGGGGACGGTTCGACAGCGGAGGGGTCAGACGGTGTTGGCGGGCGTGCCCGGGCGGGTCGCGAGGGGCACGAGCTCGGCGTAGTCCCACCTTACGGGCTGCACCCGGACGTTCCGCCCGCTGTAGGGCGCCTCCACCATCTGGTCGTTGCCCAGGTAGAGGAACACGTGGTGGATTGTCCGCGGGTCGGTGCGGTCGTAGGCGTAGAACATCAGGTCACCGGGCCGGGCCTGGCGGACCGGGACGTGGCCGCCGGCCCGGTACTGGTCCCGGGACACGCGCGGCAGCGTGATCCCCGCCTTCTCGAAGGCCCGCAGCATCAGACCCGAGCAGTCGTAGGTGTTCGGCCCGGTGGCGCCCCACACGTAGGGCTTGCCGACCTCGCCGAGGGCGAACTCGATCGCCGTGCGCGCCATCCCGGCCGGCAGCTCGGCGGAGCCCGGGCCGCAGCCGGTGGGGTCGGTGACGTCGCCGAGCTGCTCGACGAGGCTCGCCGCCAGGCCCTCCCACTTCGCGTAGGCGCTGGGGAACGCGGAGCGCTGGACGGTCTGCGCGGCCACCGTGACCGGCTGGTCCTCCCAGTTCGGGACCTTCAGCAACCGGTCGTAGAAGATCCGCGCGCTGTAACCCGGGTCGGTGACCTGGGCCGGTGAGCCCCAGCCCTGCGAGGGCCGCTGCTGGAACAGCCCGAGCGAGTCCCGGTCGCCGTAGTCGATGTTGCGCAGCGTCGACTCCTGCATCGCCGTCGCCAGCGCCACCAGCCACGCCCGCGGCGGGGCCTGCAGCTCCTTGCCGACGCCGATGATCGTCTCCGCGTTCCGCCGCTGCTCGTCGGTCAGCGTGTCGATCGTGGCCCCCGCCGCGCCCCCGCGCCCGACGGTCCCGATCGGCCCGATGCCGGCGTCGCACCCGCTGCTGGCCCGCGGCTGCTGCGCCGCGTTGGGGGCGAAGGCGAGGAAGCCGAGTGTCAGGAACACCACGAGCGCGACGCCGATCGCGACGAAGGGCAGCAGCAGCCGCAACGGCCGGAGCAGGCGCACCGCGTCAGGCCCGGTCGTAGCCGGCCACGCGCCAGCCGGCCTCGGTGTCGACGACCGTGACCTGCAGGGTCACCCCGTCCGTCGGGACCTCGGTGGTCACCGACGCAGGGGAGACCTGCAGCGCCCGCGCCGGGCCCGTGACCGTCGTGGCCGGGATGTTGGCGGGATCGACACCGGTGAGGGTGCCGACGTACTCCGGGGTCGTCCAGGGGATCAGCGCGTCCACCCACTGCTGGTTCGTCATGCCCTCGGGGTGGGTGGCCCACGCCGTGGCCCAGTTCTGCGCCACCTGCAGCGCCTCGGCGGGTGCGGCGGACAGCGGCAGCGTGGTGGGGGTCAGCGCCGCCACCGGGGGGAGGGCCGTCGGCGTGGGGGACGCGGGGGCCCGCGCGCCCGTGGTCGTCGTCGCACCCGGCCGATCTGCCGCCGAGGTCTGGGCGGGCGCGCGGAGCCCGCCCGTGGCGAGGCTGACCAGCACGGCGAGGGCCAGCACCACGACGACGGTGGCGCCGAGCCGCAGCGGGGTGCGCAGCGGCCACGTCCACACCGCCCGGTAGGCGGCCGCCCGCCCGCGCGGGGACCTAATCGGCATCGCGGCCCGTCCGGGCGGGGCGGTAGATCCGGTAGACCGGAACGCCGTCGACGAGCTCGGCGTCGACCGGGCGGGCCTGCACCGCCCGCGGGGCCGCCCCGTCCGACCGGCGGTAGATCACGCGCTCGTCGATCTCGCTCGGATCGGTGCGGGCGGGGTAGCCGCCGGTCGCGGCGGGGGCAGCCGGGCCACCGGCGGGCAGTGCCGGGCGGCGGGCGGCGGAGACCGCCGCGGCGTCGGTCCCGGTGACCTCGGCGTGCCGGCGCGGCGTCCGCGCCCCGGGCCCGGCCGGGGTGACGGTGGCCTGCACCGGGGCGACCCGCGAGTACTCGGCCTCGGGCCGCACGGCGTCGGGGTCGGTCCCGGGGCCGGTGCCCCGGCGCTCGTCCCACCACCGGCCCTGCCGGTCCTCGGGATCGGCACCCCGGACCCGCTGCCAGACCCGCGACATCGGGCCGGCACCGACCGCCGGCACGATGCCGCCGAACTGGTCCCTGGTCAGCGACACCATGGACACCAGGCGCCGGAAGGGCCGCGCGACCGCCCACAGCACCACCGTGACCACGCCGGTGACCAGCAGCGCGAGCCACAGGTCGATCCCGGCGCCGGGCCGGAACAGCGACACCACCAGCAGCGCGTGCAGCCCGGCGAGCGCGCCGACGATGATGGTGTTGACGATCGCGGCGCCCGCCACCCGCAGCAGCGCGGGGAGGATCTCCGGCTTCAGCACCGCGACGACCGCGATCGCGGGGGCGGTCATCACCATGAGCCGCAGCAGCAGCATCGCGACCAGCACCAGCACCTTGGACAGCAGCTGGAACAGCGCGATGCACGCGGCCTGCACCACGGAGAGCACGCCGACGCCGACCCGGCTCCCGGACTCGCCCTGGAAGTAGCTGTACCGGTCGCCCATCTGGCCGGCGAGCGTGGCGTAGTCGTTCTTCTTCTGCTCGGCCAGCTGCGGGGTGTCCCGGCCCTCGGCGACCTCGTTGATCGTGAAGGTCGACGCGCGCAGCAGCGGCCGGCCGAGGTCGGAGGCCTGCGGGACGTCCGGCGAGCCGAAGTTGCCCCGCAGCCAGTTCGTGTAGACGACCTGGTCGACCAGCACGGTCGGCAGCGTGTCCCGGTCGCCGAGGCCCACCTGCGAGAGGAAGCCCTCCTGCATCTGGGTGACGCCGTCGAGCAACAGCGTGTCCGCCGACCGCGCCCAGTCCACCGGGGCCAGGTAGGCCGCGCCGGCGAGCACCAGGGCACCCAGTGCGAAGGCCGCCCGCTGGGTCTGCCGGGCCAGCTCCCCGCGCATCGCCAGGACCAGCAGGATCACAGCGAGGATCACCAGCGCCACGCCGACCCAGAGCGTGAAGACCGAGTCGTACATGGCCCGGGTGGCCGAGGTGATGACGGTGTCGAGCGGGTCGAGCAGCGCCCCGCCGTCGGCGATCAGGTAGTGCGCCCAGTTGACGCCGCCGACGGCGAACTTGGCGACGTTGAAGGTCTGGTTGCCCAGCCACGTGTCCGTGGTGGTCGACGGGTCGAGGACGCCGCCGGCGCAGCCGAGGTCGTAGTTGTGCCAGGTCATCCCGGCGTAGCCGACCTCGCGGTAGACCGAGCCGGGCTCCCCGCCGTCCGGCCGCGGCGGGTCGATCGAGCCGACGAGGCCCGTGCCGGGGCGGTCCGGTTCGGGGGACTGCTTGCAGTCGAAGCCCTGCGCGAGGGCCGGGCTGCCGACCAGCCCGCTGCCCGCCACCACCGCGACGACCAGCAGGAGGGCGGCGCCGCGACGGCGGCGCGGCGGGGCCCCGGGCTCCGCGCGGGACCGCCGGCGGCGGGCCCCCGCCACCACGGCGGCAACCAGGACGAGGAGCACCGCCACCAGCCCGGTGGTCCCGCCGGTCGACGCGGGGACGGACGCCGGGTAGGGCGCCGTGAGGAGCACGGGAGCCGTCACCGCCCGCCCTCGCCGGGGGCGCCGGATCGGGCGCGCAAGGGGTCGCCGTCGAGGTCCTCCCCGGCCGCCGGCCCGTGGTCGCCGTGCAGGTCGCGGCCGTCCGTGCCGCGGTGCCCGTTCCCGGCCGCCGCGGGCTCCCCGACGGTCGTCGGCTCGGCGATCTCCTCGTCGTCCAGGTCCGCCCAGCCCTCCTCCAGGTCGTCGAGGAGGTCGAGCTGCTCGTCGTCGAGGGAGTCCTCGGCCGGCGACCCCGGCACCACCTGCACCCCGGTGTCCCAGCCCGGCCGCCCGGGGCCGACGCGGGTGGCCTCGCCGGTGCGGATCTCGGGCGCGGAGAGGTCGACGGGGTCGAGGTCCTCGTCCAGGTCGATCCCGCCCGGCGGCACGACGACCTGGCGCGCCCCGACGGGGCGCGGCTCGTCGGGCGCCCGGCCGGAGTCCGCGGCCAGGACCGGCGCACCGCTGACGGAGACCCGGCTGGCGTCGGGGTTGGTGTCGAGGGCCTCGCGCACGTGGTCGAGGTGCGGCGCCTCGAGGTCGATCCGGATCTTCTCGACGCCGCCGTGCCCGTCGGCGAACACGAACTGGCGGGGGGTGTCGTCCGGCCGGTCGTCGTGCCGCGGGCGCGGGGACAACGTGCTCAGCATCTGCTCGTAGCCGACGCCGGTGGGGACCCGGAGCAGGCGCAGCGCGTCGGTCTGGGCCTCCTCGTCGTCCGTGCGGCCGACGAACACGGCGTTGACCAGGGACGCGAAGCCGGAGACCCGGAGCAGGTCGCCGGCCAGCTGGGAGGCGAACAGCGCCCGGACGTTGAACTTGCGGGAGTCGCGGGCGAGCCGGTCGATCAGCACCTTGCCGGTGGGCACCTGGGAGAGGAAGTGCGTCTCGTCGAGTGCGACGCCCTTGCGGAGGTTGCGGTCGGCGTCGTAGATCGTCCGCTGGGTCAGCCAGGAGGCCAGGTTGAGCAGCTCGACGGCCAGCGCCTCGTTGTCCGTCCACTCCTCGCGCGGGCTGCCCGGCCGCGGCAGCGTCATGCCCTGCATGGTGAGCACGGTCAGCCGGTAGTCCCGGTCGGCGGCCCACGGGTCGTCCCGGCTGGTGTCCGGGAACAGCAGCGCGGCCTGGGGGAGCTCGCGGCGCTCCTCCAGGAAGTCCGCGACCACCCCGGCGTGCTCCTCGCCCTCGCGCTGGTGGCGGCGCAGGGCGTCGATGACCAGGCCGGGGTGCCGGTCCGGGGCGCCGCCGACCTCGCGCACCGCGCGGAGCAGCACGATCCGGGTGTGCGGCAGCCGGGCGACGTCGTAGGGCAGCAGACCGGTGAGCACGTCGAGCACCAGGCGCCGGCGGGTGGCGGCGGCCAGCGAGCGCTCGCGGCGCCAGGACCGCTCGGGGTCCTCGTCGTCGGCGAAGTGCTCGGGCCGCGGCTCCGCGACCACGCGGTACGGGTTGAGGATGCCCGGGTCGGCACGCAGCAGGTTGATGTGCCGGGAGAAGGAGGCCAGCTCCGGCAGCCGGGTCAGCTCGGCCAGCGGGCCCGACGGGTCGAGCACCGTCCAGCGCGCACCGGCGCGGAGCGTCTTGTAGACGATCAGGCCGGTGAGGAAGGACTTGCCGGACCCCAACCCGCCGACGACGGCGGTGAGGCCCGAGGCCCGCCGGACCTCCTGGGCCAGCCACGGGTCCCAGGCCACCGGCCGCCGGGTCGCCGTGCAGGTCTCACCGAGCATGATGCCGCGCCGGTCGCCGACGCTGGCCGTGGCGGCGGGCACGGCGGCCGCCGCCCAGGTCACCGATCCCCGACGGCGGTAGGCGGTGGACGCCAGCGCCTCGCCGGGGATGAACTCGCGGGCGTAGCGGTACTGCGCCTCCGGGTGCTCGATCTGCACCTTCGGCGAGTACAGGTCCAGCACCTGCTGGGCCCGCAGGACGGCCTCGCCCTCGTCCGGCCCCGACACGGCGATCCGCCACCAGCCGTAGAGCCGGGTGTTGAGCCGGGTCAGGCCGCTGGTCAGCTCGTCCTCGACCTCGAGCACCCGGTCGGCCTGGCGGGCCAGCGACATCGGCGGCTCGAGGTCGTGGTCGTGGGTGTAGTGCCGGATCTGGCTGCGCACCTTGCCCATCTGGCGCTGCAGCTCACCGGTCACCTCCTCGGGCCGGCGGACGTACATCCGCGCCGACCACTCCACGGGGAAGGGGAGCCGGTCGGAGTGCTGCATCCACGGGTCGTCGACCTCCGGGATGCGCAGGCCCTCCATCAACCCCAGCGAGAGCACGGCGACGTCGCGGGTGACGGTCTGCCCGCGCACCCGGCCGGTCACCTTCACCGTGGGGGCGTAGGGCTCCTGGTGCAGCTCGACGCCGTCGGTGAAGGCGGCGAGGTCCTCCTCCTCCCACCGGCTCACGCCGACCGGGACCGAGGACAGGCTGCGCGGCGCGGGCAGACCCAGCGCGACCGAGCGGTGCATGAGCCACGCCATGTCCGACGCCGACGCCGGCACCGCGTCGAGCCCGGAGCCGGCCACCAGCGCGTCGAGGTGGTTGAGCTCGGACTCCAGCGCGGAGAGCTCGGCGCGCACGGCCGCGGGGACGACCCTGCCCAGCACCGGCGCCGCCCGCTCGACCCACCGGTCGATCATGCTGCGGCCGGAGACCTCGACGCCGAGGAACACCTCCTTGTCGCTCATGGAGAGGCCCATGAGGTGGCGCTGCTCGCCCTCCAGGAAGCCGTCCCAGCCCAGGGCGCCCGGCACGTCGGGCATGCGGCCGAGGGCGTTCTTGTCGAAGGACTCCGCCCACATGTGCACCGGGTAGGGGCGAGTGGTCACGCGCAGGTGCAGCCACCGGCCCTGCAGCTCGCCGAGCTGCGCCGCGATCTGCCGGATGAGGATCTCCCGCTGGCCGTCGCTGCGGAAGCTCCAGGCCTGCGGGGAGAGCCGGTACCAGGCCATGACCTGGGTCGCGGTGCGTGTGACGTGCCCGTCGATGCTGCGCAGCGCGATCGTCGGGCTGAACCGGGGGAGCTTGGCCTCGCCCTGCAGGGCCCGTCCGGCGGGACGGCGTCCGTCACGGTAGGGATCGCGCTTCTCACGCGCGGCCACGGCCGGACCACCCCTTCCCCCGGTTCGCGGCCTCGCGGCGCTGGGCCGAGGTCGCCCAGGGCTGCGGGGCGGCGCCCGGGCGTCCGCTCCGGCGCGGCGCGGTCCGGACCGGCGCGACCTCGCGCGGCACGGGTGCGACCTCGACGACCTCCGGGACCGGCGCGGCCCCGACGACCTGCGCGGTCGGCACGGGGTCGACGACCTGCGGGACCGGCGCGGGGTCGACGACCTGCGCGGCCGGCGCGGGGGCGGGCTCGGCCGGGCCGACCCCCGGCCCGGTCGGCGCGGGCCCGGACGACATCGGCCACTGCGGGACCGCGGGCGGGGCCGGGTGGCCGCGGCGGGGCAGTGTCCGACGGGCTCGCAGGTGCGCGAACCGCACCGGACCGCCCGCCCCCTGCCGGCGCCGGCGCGGCCCGGTGACCTCGTGCCGGAACAGCTCCGCCACCTGTCCGAGCGGGCGCTCGTAGTCGATCTTCTTACCGAGGAACCGGGTGACGAACACGGTGAGCACGACCGCCCAGGCCACGGAGAAGAAGTCCAGCCCGATGCCGATCCGGCGCTGCAGGAACATGATCAGGATCATCACGAGCAGGCCGACACCGTAGGAGACGTAGCGCGCGCGCCACGGGAAGGTCGCGCGCGGCGGACCCAGCCAGACGGAGTCGACCCGGTAGACCTCGTCGTCGGTGCGGACGAGCACGGCTAACCGGTGATCAGGCTGGCGAGGAAGCTGCCGACCTCCGGGCCGTTGCCGGACACCGCGATCCCGAGGGCGACCAGGCCGACGATGAGGCCCACGCTGCGGCGGGCCACTCCGGCGTTGTCACCCTTCCCGCCGATCCACAGCAGGACGATCGCGATGCCCAGCAGGATGAGCGGGACGATGTTGTCCTGGATCCACCCCTGCAGGCCGTTGGTGGTGAGGTTCTGGGCGTACCAGAGGGTGCGGGCCCCTGGTCCGGTCATCGGTGTTCTCCTGCCGTGGTTCGCCGCGGCGGCCCCGGGGACGGAGGGAGCGCGGGAGCAGGGGCCGCCAGCGGACCAGGGTAGCCAGGCCGCGCGGAGGAATCCGTCAGGTCGCGGCGGAGCCACCCGTTCGCCACGTCTCGGGCCGCACCGTGGAACCCGTTCGCCCCACGACTCCCACCGATCGTGAGGAGGTGCCCGCCGACCGGGTGAGCCAGGTCCTGGCGTCGCACGGCCGGTCACCGCGCACCTCGGACCACGGCCTCGCCGACCGCGCGGACCGGGCCGGTCGGTGATCCCGCTCTCAGAAGCCTACCCTGACCACGTCGCCCTGACCGGGGGAGCAGCAGTTGCGGAGCGCGTCCGGCAGCCCCCGTCACCGCAGCGTGCCGCGCCCGTCACAGGGCGCAGGGCCACTCCGGTGACCTATTCTCCCGCTCACGCGATTGTCGTCGCGGACCGCAACGAGGCCTTGTCGTGTTGCTACTCGTCAGTAACCACGCGTCTGGCCTTCTTGCCGGGACCACGACAGGGAGGTTCTTCCACATGACCTGGGTGCAGTACGTGCTCGGCATCGTCACGGTGTTGTCCGCCGTGGTGGCCGTGGCGCTGGTCTGGCGCACGGTGGCGAGCATGGTGAGCATCATCCGCCTGGGCCAGGCCGACGGGACGCGGACGGGCCCGTTCGGGGCGCGGTTCGCCACCATGCTCAAGGAGACACTCGGCCACACCCGGATGCTGAAGTGGAGTCACGTCGGTGTCTTCCACTGGCTGGTGATGGTCGGCTTCGGCGGGCTGTTCCTGGCGCTGATCGAGGCGTTCGTGGAGGTGTGGAACCCGACCTGGCACCTGCCGCTGATCGGCGAGTGGGGCCCGTACTCGCTGTGGGTCGAGCTCCTCGGCGTCGGCACGGTGGTCGGCATCCTGCCGCTGATCGTCTACCGGCAGGTGAGCAACCCGGCCCGGCTGGGGCGGGCGTCGCGGTTCTACGGCTCGCACATGGGCCGGGCGTACTTCGTCGAGGCGATCGTGTTCCTCGAGGGCGTGGGCATCCTGGTGGTGCGCGCCGGGAAGATGGCGCTGGGTGCGTTCGACGCCCCGAACTGGTCGACCTTCGTCGCCGGCCCGTTGTCCACGGTCCTGCCCGCCAGCCCGAACCTGGTCTCGGTGTTCGCCGCGGTGAAGGTGCTCTCCGCGACGCTGTGGCTGATCGTGATCGCGGCCAAGCCCACCATGGGTGTGGCCTGGCACCGGTTCACCGCGTTCCCGAACATCTACTTCAAGCGCGAGGACGACGGGCGCAAGGCGCTGGGCAACGTCAAGCCCATGACGTCGCAGGGCAAGGTGCTCGACCTCGAGGAGGCCGACCCGGACACCGACACCTTCGGCGCCGGGCGGGTCGAGGACTTCACCTGGAAGGGCCTGCTCGACTTCACCACCTGCACCGAGTGCGGCCGCTGCCAGAGCCAGTGCCCGGCGTGGAACACCGAGAAGCCGCTCTCGCCGAAGCTGCTCGTCAACGCCCTGCGGGACCACGCCTACGCCAAGGCCCCGTACCTGCTGGCCGGCGGGCGCAAGGACATGACCGGCGACGAGGTCGGGCTGACCGGCGACGACGCCGAGGCCCGCCTCGCGGCGATTCCCGAGGCCGCGGTGAAGGAGGCCGAGCGCCCGCTGGTCGGCGGCGAGGACGTGCTCGGCGTGATCGACCCGGACGTGCTGTGGTCGTGCACCACCTGTGGCGCGTGCGTGGAGCAGTGTCCGGTCGACATCGAGCACGTCGACCACATCGTCGACATGCGCCGCTACCAGGTCATGATCGAGACCGAGTTCCCCACGGAGCTGTCCGGGCTGTTCAAGAACTTGGAGAACAAGGGCAACCCCTGGGGCTCCAACCAGAAGGACCGCCTGGCCTGGACCCAGGACCTGCCGTTCGAGGTCCCGGTCTTCGACGGCGAGCTGTCGGCGGACACCGAGTACATCTTCTGGGTCGGCTGCGCCGGCGCCTTCGACGACAACGCCAAGAAGACCACCCGCGCCACCGCCGAGCTGCTGCACCGGGCCGGGGTGAACTACGTGGTCCTGGGCACCGAGGAGACCTGCACCGGCGACCCGGCGCGGCGGGCGGGCAACGAGTTCCTGTTCCAGATGATGGCCCAGCAGACCGCGGAGATGCTCAACGCGGTGTTCGAGGGCCGCGAGCCGGGCACGCGGAAGATGGTCACCACCTGCCCGCACTGCCTCAACTCGCTGTCGCGCGAGTACCCGCAGCTCAGCCAGAACGGAGATGGTGGGGGCCACTACGAGGTCATCCACCACACCCAGCTGCTCAACAAGCTGGTCCGCACCGGCAAGCTCGTCCCGGTCGCCGACCCCGACAGCTCGACGAACGTCACCTACCACGACCCGTGCTACCTCGGCCGGCACAACGAGGTCTACGAGGAGCCGCGCGAGCTGGTCTCCGCCGTCGGCACGCTCACCGAGATGCCCCGGCACGGCGACCGCTCGATGTGCTGCGGCGCCGGTGGAGCGCGGATGTGGATGGAGGAGCGGATCGGGCAGCGGATCAACGTCACCCGCACCACCGAGGCGCTCGAGACGCTCTCCCCCGCCGGGGGCGACGGCGCGGCCGCCGCGGCGGGCACGATCGCCGTCGGCTGCCCGTTCTGCCGCACCATGATCGGCGACGGCCTGACCCAGAAGCAGGCCGGCGGCGAGGGCGAGCAGGTCCAGGTCCAGGACGTCGCGCAGATGCTGCTCGCGTCGGTCCGGCGAGGGGACTCGGCCGTCGCCACGCCGGCGGACGAGGAGGCGACCGAGGGCGACGTCGAGCAGACCACGTCCGCTCCGCTCACCGAGAACACCCCGGCCGGCGCCGCCGACTCGGGCGCGGCCGACGCCTCCGCCTCCCCCGAGGCCGCGGCGGGGACGGTGAAGCCGGCCGAGGCGCCGGGCGACGCGGTCGCGGAGAAGGCGACGGCCGCCGGCGCCACGGCGCCCGACGCGGACAAGTCCGAGGTCACAACCGAGATGAACGACGCCGCCGTCGAAGGATCGGGCAAGTCCCCGAGCGACGAGGCACCCGCCGACACGGCCGGGCCGTCGGAGCCGCCGACGGGGTCGACCGAGGCGTCGAAGGAGTCCACGGGCGCCAACGGCTCCGGTCCCAAGCCGGAGACCAACGGCCACGCCCGCACCGACGCCTCCTCGGGCACCGGTGAGAAGGGCGACTCCGCCTCCTGACACAGATCCACTGACCGGCCCCGCGATCCTCGATCGCGGGGCCGGTGGTGTTCTCGGGTCCGAAGGCGTTCTCGGAGGCAGTGGTGTTTCGGAGCGGTGGTGTTCTCGGCGGGGGCGGTGTTCTCGGGGGCGGTGGTGATGTTCTCGCGGGCGGTGATGTTCTCGCGGGCGGTGATGTTCTCGCGGGCGGTGGCGCTTCGGAGCGGTGGTGTTTCGGGGCCAGCGCATGGATGGGGTGCGGGCGCGACGGGGGACTGTGCCGCAGAAGACGCCGTGATCGTCGTACCGGACCGTTCGTGGCCGCGTGTGGCCGAATGTCACCTTGAACAACGATCTTGCGAGCTCGGCCGAGCGCTCGACTCCCTGACCGGCCACAGCGCGACTCGGCGGAGGTCGGATCAGAGCGCGACTCGCCGAAACCCACAGCGCGACTCGCGGATTTCCACAGCGCGACTCGCGGGCGGTGAGAGCCCGACTCGCGGAAGCCCACAGCCCGACTCGCGGATGCCCACAGCGCGACTCGCGGGGGCCTGCTGAGGGGTGCGCGGTCAGGGGCAGGGGCGGAAGCGCGCGACCCGCCAGGTGGCCTTGGCGGTGTTGTCGGTGCGCACCGCGTCGACGGTGCCCAGTGCGGGGAGAGCGAGGCCCCAGGCGGTGGCGCAGCCGTCGAGGGCGAGGACCGTGCCCGGCGGCGGGACCGGGGTGGGCGAGGTGGAGGCGCGGGGCGCGGCGGTGGGGCTGCCCGCCGGCACCCGGCTCGCGGCCGCGCCGACCCCGGCGGTGCAGTCGGCGGTACCGGTGGCCTGCGCCAGCTGGGTCTGGGCGGCGGGGTCGAGGAGCCGGCACACCGCCTCCGGATCGGCCGGGGTCAGGCCCTCGCCGAGCTTGGTCAGCACGAGGTCGGGACGGTCGTAGCCGAAGCCCGCCCGCATCTGCGTGCCGGCCTGCTGCGCGAGCTGCGCCTCCTGGTCGCGGACCTCGGCGGCGCGGAACTGGTAGCCCACGAACGACACCAGACACAGGGCCGCCCCGACCGCGGCGAGCTGCCATCGCGGCAACCGCAGCAGCCCGGCGATCAGCACCCCGATGCTCGCGGCGAAGGCCCAGGACCACGGGTTCCCGGCGGTCTCGTGCACGAGCCCGGCCAGCAGCGCGGCCCCGGCGACGTGCCAGGTCCAGCCCTTGAGGAGCCGATCCAGCCGCAGGAGCGACAGCAGCACGAGCACCACGAGCCCGGCCGCGACCGGCACCCACCAGCGGGCGCGGTCGTCGAACGCCAGGAAGAGGAACAGCAGGGCCGCCGCGCCCAGGATCCCGAGCCCGACCGCCCCGCGCCAGCTCCCCGGGCGGAACCTGCGCAAGACCGACACGTCCGGCGCTCGGATTCCGCGCGGCTGCGGCTGGTCCCGGTCGGTACCCCCGGCGGAGCCCGACGTGCCCTCCTCCCGCCGGTCCTCACGGGCGCGCCGGTCCCTCCGGACCCGCTCCCGCTCGCCGTCGCCCTGCTCAGGTCCGTCCCGTTCGGGCCGTTCCTGCTCGCCACGACCCCGTGCCGGAGGGTCCTGCTCGAGCCACTCCAGCGCGGAGGCCCACTCCTGCCCGGGCCGCCGGTCGCCATCGTCCCGCGGCCCCGCAGCGCCTTCGCCGCGCCGGACGACCTGTGCCCCGGGACTCGTGCGTTCGTCGTCGGCGCTCACGGGGCCGCGGTCGACCCGCGTCTCCTCGGACCCCGGGGTCGAGCGCCTCACCGGCGCGTGCCGCCCACTGCGCCACGCCCCCGTCCCGGGCGAGGGATCGGGGCGGGCTGCAGGATCGCGGCGCTCCATCGCCGACCAGCCTAAGGGGCGTCCGGTGGATCACCGTCGATGGACTCGGTGATCCGGGCGGCTCCTGGTGAGGCGGAGCCGGGTCCTCACAACGGGCGTGTCCGGGCCCGGCGACAACGCAGCCAAGGGCCGTGCGGGCGCGAGACCGCGGCGGACGATCCACCAGACGCCGCTGGTGGCGGCCTCACAACCAGCCGTGGTCGCGCGCCCGCTCCAGCGCCTCGACCCGCGTCGCCACCCCGAGCTTCTGCATCGCGGAGGACAGGTAGTTGCGGACCGTGCCGGCCGAGAGGTGCACGCGTCGCGCAATGTCGGTGGCCGTGCCCGCCGGTCCCACCTGTCCGACGCTGCGCAGGACCTGCAGCTCCCGCTGGGTGAGCGGGCAGTCCTCGGTCGCGAGCGCGGTCATCGCCAGGTCGGGGTCCACGTAGCGGCCGCCACCGTGCACCCTGCGGATCACGTCGGCGAGCTGGGAGGCCGGCGCGCTCTTGGTCACGAAACCGGCGGCCCCGGCCGCGAGCGCCCGCCGCAGCACCCCGGGCCGGGCGTGTCGGGTCAGCACGATGCACCGGACCCCGGGCGCGTGGGCCTGGACCCACCGGGCGACCTCGGCGCCGTCGAGGCCGGGCATCTCGACGTCGAGCACCGCGACGTCGGGTTCCTGCGCGGCGATCACCGCGACCGCCTCGTCGCCCGAGGACGCCTCCGCCACCACGGTCAGGTCCGACTCGAGGTTCAGCAGCGCGCCGACGGCCCCGCGGGTGAGCGACTCGTCGTCGGCCAGGACGAGGCGGATCACCGGCCTTCCCCGAGGACCGCCTCGAGCCGGTAGCCGCCCCGCCCGTCGTCGCCGGCGGCGAGCCGCCCGGTGTGCTCCGCCAGGTGGCGCTCCAGCCCGGCGAGTCCGGTGCCCCTCCCGTCGCCGGGGGCCGACACCCCGTCGTTGCACACCACCAGCCGGTCCGCGCCGATCTCGATCGTGCAGCGGCTCGGCTGGGCGTGCCGCAGGACGTTGGTCATGGCCTCGCGCAGCACGCGGCCGAGGACGTTGCGCGCGGGGGGGCGCGACGGTGTCCGGGTCGCCGCGTACCTCCAGCGCCACCCCGGCGGACCCGAGCACCGCCCGCGCCCCCGCGAGCTCGGCGGCGAGGTCGGTGTCCCGGGTGTTCCGGACCAGGGCCCTGACCTCGGTCAGCGACTCGCGCGCCACCCGCTGCACCTCGTCCATCTCCGAGCGCGCGCGGTCCGGGTCGACCTCCTGCAGCCGGGCGGCGAGCTCGCTCTTGAAGGCGACGACCTCGAGCGCGTGCCCGAGGATGTCATGCAGGTCGTCGGCGAGCCGGAGCCGCTCGCGGGCGGTGGCCAGCTCGGCGGCGGTGCGGCGGGAGTCGTCCAGGTCGGTGACGGCCTTGAACCACCAGAGCCGCTCGACGTCGAGACACCACATGCTCGCCACGTAGAACGCGGAGATTCCGGCCGCGAACCACGGCGAGACGGGGACGTCCTCGGCCGCGGGGGCGAGCACGCCGACGGCGTAGGTCAGGCCGAGCACGATCCCGGCCGAGGCCACCACCCACAGGGCGATGACGCGTGCCCGCCGGCCCGCGACGACGTCGCCCAGCAGGACCCCGGCCACGAGCGCCCACGTCCATCCCGCCCACGACGCCGCGACGCCGACGAGCGTGATCGCCAGCCCCACCACGCACGCGGCCGCCACGAACGCCGCTGGGGCCGGGGTGCCCAGCGACCGGACGTGGCGCCGGATCCGGAGCAGGTGCAGCGCGATCGCCGCGAGGTACAACGGGACGAGGACGGCCAGCCAGGCCGGCTCCGGCAGCCCCGTCCACAGCACGAACGCGGGCACGAGCAGCAGCCAGCCGACGGTGATGACCAGCCCGATCCGGTTGAACCGTCGCGCCGCGAGGACCTGCCGCTCCTCGGCGGGGAGCCGCCCCCTCGACCCGACGGTGATCCGTCCCCTCGTCCCGGCCGTGGGACGTCCTGCGGGGCCGGCGGTGGGCTGCCCCCGGGGCCCGGCGGGCTCCCCGGCCGGCGGACGGTCGCTCGTCACGGGCCGACCGTAGCCGAGGCGGCCGCCCCGGCCGGCGTCCGCGGCGCGCCCGATGACAGCTGTCATGTGCACGCGTGCGCAGTGTCAGCGGGACGGGTGACGCGACGTCCTACCGGGAGGCACCGTCCGGCGGGCACGGTGGTGGACATGACGGAGACGGTGAGCCGGCCGGCGGTGGCCGGCACGGGGGGACAGGACACGGCGATCCGGGTACGGGGACTGCGCGTGCGGTACGGGACGTTCGAGGCCGTCCGGGGGGTCGACCTCGAGGTCCTGCGCGGCGAGGTGTTCGCGCTGCTGGGCACCAACGGCGCGGGCAAGACGACCACGCTGGAGGTCCTGGAGGGCTTCCAGCGGCGCAGCGACGGCGAGGTCGCGGTCCTCGGCCTCGATCCCGGTAGCCAGCGGGGCCGGCTCCGGGCGCGGATGGGGATCCAGCTGCAGGAGGGTGGGTTCGTCGAGGAGCTGACGGTCCGCGAGACCCTCGAGCTGTGGGGGAAGCTGGCGATCCGGCCCGACCGGGTCGACCGGCTGCTGGAGCGCTTCGACCTGGCGCACCGCGGGGACGTCCGGATCGCGGCCCTGTCCGGCGGGGAGAAGCGGCGTCTCGACCTCGCGACGGCGGTGTGGGGTTCGCCCGAGCTGGTCGTGCTCGACGAGCCCACGACGGGGCTGGACCCGGGATCGCGCCGGCGGACCTGGGACGCGATCCAGGAGCTGCAGGAGGCCGGCCGGACGGTCGTCCTCACGACGCACTACCTGGAGGAGGCCGAGGCGCTGGCCGACCGCGTCGCGATCATGCACGAGGGGCGGCTGGCCGTGTCCGGCACGCTCGAGCAGATCCTCGCGAGCCGGCCCGCCGGCTTCTCGGCGACGCTCCCCGACGGCGTGACGCCGCCGGACGGCGTGCCGCTGGAGGGCCGCACCGTCCGGGTGCGCACCACGGACCTGCAGCGCGACCTCACCGCGTTCCTGACCTGGGCGGCCGAACGCGGAGTGCGGCTGTCCGACCTGCGGGCCGCGCCGGCGTCGCTCGCCGACATCTACCACTCGATCCGCTCCGAATCGATCCGCCCCGACACGAACGAGGAGGTGTGATGGACCGCGTCGCCGCTCTGGTCTGGTCCGAGCTGAGGCTGATCCTGCGCAACCGGACGCTGCTGACCTCGGTGCTGGTCGTGCCGCTCGCCCTCGGCGTGTTCCTGACCGTCACCCAGATCGGCTCGCCGAGCTACGTCGTCGCCATGCAGTTGGTGTTCGCGCTCGGGATGGGCGTGTACGTCGGGGGGACGCAGACCCTGGTCGCCCGGCGCCAGTCCCGGGTGCTCAAGCGCTTCCGCACCAGCGGGATCTCCGACGGCGGGCTGCTGGCCGGCACCATCGGCCCCGCCGCCGTGCTCGCCCTGGCGCAGATGGTCCTGTTCGCGCTGTTCGACGTCGTCGCCGGCCTGGAGGTGCCGACGGCGCCGCTCGCGCTGCCGCTCGCCGTGGTGGGCGGGCTCGCACTGGTGACGACGGCGGCGCTCGCGACCACGATCGTGACCCCCTCCGCCGAGCGGGCGCAGATCACCACACTGCCGCTGTTCTTCGTGGTGGTCGGGTCGGCGGTGATCATCGCCGTGATCCCCGCGGGCGGCTGGCCCGACGCGCTCGCGCTGCTGCCGGGCGGGGCGCTCGGGGCGCTGAGCCGGGTCGCCTACGGCGCACCGTGGACGCCGTACCTGCTCGTCTCGCTGGTCGTGTGGCCCCTGCTGTTCGGCTGGCTCGCCGCGCGCCACTTCCGCTGGGACGCGCGGGTGGCCGCGGCCTGACCCTGCGGCCCGAGCCTCAGCGCCCGGTGTCGACCTTGTGGAAGTTCTTCCACGCGCGCGAGGGCGTCGGGCCCCGCTGCCCCTGGTAGCGGGAGCCGACGCCCTCGCTGCCGTAGGGCCGCTCCGCCGGGCTGGACAGCCGGAACAGGCACAGCTGGCCGATCTTCATGCCCGGCCAGAGCGTGATCGGCAGGTTCGCGACGTTGGACAGCTCGAGCGTGATGTGGCCGGTGAAGCCGGGGTCGACGAAGCCTGCGGTGGAGTGGGTGAGCAGACCGAGACGGCCGAGCGACGACTTGCCCTCCAACCGGCCCGCCAGGTCGTCGGGCAGGGAGACCTGCTCGAACGTGCTGCCGAGGACGAACTCGCCCGGGTGCAGCACGAAGTTGTCCCCGTCGACGGTCTCGACCGGGGTGGTCAGCTCGTCCTGCTGGATCGACGGGTCGATGTGGGTGTAGCGGGAGTTCTGGAAGACCCGGAAGAAGCGGTCCAGCCGCACGTCGATGCTCGACGGCTGCAGCATCGCCTCGTCCCACGGGTCGAGCCCGAGGCGCCCGGACTCGATCTCCTTGCGCAGGTCGCGGTCGGACAGCAGCACCGGCGAGCCTCCTCTGGTCGGCGACGGCCACCTTAGGCGACCTGGTGGAGATCACGTCCGGAAGGGGTGGAGGAGGTCCGCGGGCGGGATGCTAGAGTCGTCCTCACGCGCTGCGGATGTAGTTCAATGGTAGAACATCAGCTTCCCAAGCTGAATACGCGGGTTCGATTCCCGTCATCCGCTCTCAACGCGAAGGCCCAGCTCAGACGGTGTCCACACCGGAGCTGGGCCTTCGTCGTCGCCGGGCTTCGGTGGCGCCGGGCGCCCCCTGGGCACCGCCACCGCTGACGTCCGGGCAGTGCCCCCGCCTCGACCGGCTGCGTCGCCGCATCGCCCGCGAATGGCGGCCGGGCCTCCGCCGCCTTCGAGACCTGCCGCGCCGACATCGACCGACTGCTCGACCGCTGCTGGCCCACCCTGCCGGTGGTCGATCCGACGGCTGCGTGACCGCCATGCCGGCGGGCACGATGGCCCGATGGCCCACCTGCGCCCCTACACCGCCGAGGACCGCGACGTCGTGGTCGCGCTGTCGCTGCGGGCCTGGGAACCCGTGTTCGCGTCGATGCGACGCGTGCTGGCCGGGTCAGGGGTGTACGAGGCCTTCTACCCGGACTGGCGGCGCGCCCAGGCCGAGGCCGTCGCGCGGGCCTGCACCGAGCTGGAGGCCTGGGTGGCCGAGGTCGACGGCCGGATCGCCGGGTTCGTCGCCCTGCACTCCCTCGACGAGACGACCGGGGAGATCCACATGGTCGCCGTCGATCCCGAGTCGCAGCGGCACGGCGTGGGCAGGGCCCTCACCGAGCACGCGACGACCCGACTGCGCGCGCGGGGCAGCACGGTCGCGATGGTCGAGACCGGCGGGGACCCGGGGCACGCGCCTGCCCGGGCCCTGTACGAGGACTGCGGCTACACGCCGCTGCCCTCGGTGCGGTACTTCCGCACCCTGTGAGGCAGCAGTGGTCCAGAGCGACTGCCCCCGACCGGACGCGGGAGACGTCCTGCAGGACACGGAGCTCAGGCCGGGGTGTGCGAGGTGAGGAACTCGGCGACCGCCATCTGCGCCATCGGGATGCTGTCGGGGTCCTTCCAGGTCTCCAGCAGCGTCGCGTGCGGGGCGAGCCGGGCCAAGGTCCGTGACGCGACCTGCGGGTGGAACTCGTCGTCGCCCATGAGCACGAGGATCGGGTTCCGGAAGCGCTCGACGTCGGCGTCGGACACGCTCCACAGCACGTCGTCGCCGCCGTAGAGGTTGTCCCGGAAGCCGGCGAGGTCCTCCGCGGGGATCCCGCGCTCCTCGCCCCAGTCCTGGACCATCTCGTGGAACCGCTCCCGGTTGCCCGAGAGCCCGATGGGCTGCAGCGCGACCGCCGCCGCGACCCGGTCCGGCGCCGTGCGCAACAGGTTGGCGATGAAGGCGCCGCCGATGCACATGCCCAGCACGTGCGCCCGTTCGACGCCCGCGTGGTCGAGCACGGCGAGCTGGTCGGCGGTGTAGGTGTCCCAGCCGTCCGAGCCGGAGACCGGCCCGGAGGAGCCGCCCCCGGCGTTGCGCTGGTCCATCGCCAGGACCCGGTAGAGCGGGGCGAGCTCGTCGACCGGGTTCCAGGGGGCGCGCTGCCAGGCGGCGACGGTCGACCGCAGCCCACCGGGAGCCAGCAGGAGCACGGGGAACCCGGAGCCGTGCTCCTCGTAGTGCAGCGTGGCGCCGTCGTGGGTGAAGGTCGGCATCGGTGCTCCTTTCGGCCGGTCAGCGGACGTGCCGGCGCCGAGGGTGCCCGGTCGCGACCGCCGGCGCATTCGCGAGGGCCACCACGCCGGCGACGGCGACCACGAGCCCCGCCACGAACGGGATGAGCCAGCCGTCCCGGATCGGGTCGCCGAGCAGCACGATGCCGACCAGGCCGGGCGCGATCACCTCGGTCACCGAGAACACCGCCGTGACGCCCGCGAGGTGGCCGATCGTGAGCGCCCGCGAGTAGGTGGTGATACCGATCACCCAGAAGACGCCGATCAGGTAGGTGGCCGGCTGCCCGGCGAGCTGCCCGACCTCGAAGGCGGCGTCGGGCGCGACGTGCACGGCGCGGACCGCGAGCGAGGTCCCGCCGAAGCCCAGCCCCGCGATCAGCGACAACGGCCAGGCGACGGGTAGCCGCCACACCGCGATCGCGGCCACGGCCAGGGCGGCGGCCGCCGCGCCCAGGACGACGATCGCCGTGCCGGAGAACGCCGCCGGGGCCTCACCGCCCGCGCTGCCCGCGACCACCCCCAGCCCCAGGACGCACGCCCCGACGCCCACCCGGTCGGCCACCCGCAGCCGGATGCCGTACAACCCCCACGTCGCGACGGCCGTCAGGGCGATGGACAGGCCGAGCGCGGCCTGCACGGCGAAGACCGGCAGGTGCCGCAGCGCGACCACCGTGCAGATCCAGCCGAGCGCGTCGACCAGCAGGCCGGCCAGGTACAGCGGGCGCAGGGCCAGGTGCGTACGCGACGTGGTCTGCTGTGCGGCCGCCGACTGCAGCAGCCCCGCCCCGCTGTTGAGGACGGTCGCGCAGAGCGCGAACAGCAGGCCGGTCAGCACGGATCGACGCCTCGGGCCACCTCACCACCGTGGCACGGCGGTGGGCGGGCGGCAGCTCACGCCCGGGTGCGGTCCGACTCCGCCGCTCCCTGCGGGACCGGGACCTCGAAGAACCCGCTCATGAGTCCGCCGGGCACCGGGGCGTCCTCGTAGCGGGCCGCGCGGGCCTCCTGCAGGCGGGCCCGGGGCTTCTCGGACAGCCGCACGAACAGCAGGACGAAGCCGGTGCCGACCAGGGCCGGGACCCCGACCAGCAGCATCGGCCACCCGAACGCGAGGTACGCGACGACCACCGCCGCGGCCTCGAGACCGATCACCAACCCTGCCAGCCGACCCACCGCGGGACCCTCCTCGCACTCGTTCCGCCTCGGGCACCCTCGTCCGCGGCGCCGTACCCGACTATCGGCCGAGGACGCGGAGACGTCACGCGGGGTGCGCGAGCCGAGACGGAACCGAGACCCGGATCGGGTGAGGGCACCGCACACGCCCCCTCCCGGCCACCCGTCGGACACCTGAGCGAGGGGGCCGGCCCCGGGGCGAGACCCTCTGTCCAGCGGCTCGGGCGGCAGGGGTCCGGACACCGCCGCGGCGCGGGCAGCGAGGCGCTCAGACGGTGGTCGGGGCGGACGACGGAGCCACGCTGGTCGACGAGGCGGGGGCGGGGGCGGGAGCGGGGGCGCCGCTGGAGGACGGGATCTCCTCGGACGCCGGAGGGGTGGACGGGTCGGTGACCGGGTCGACGGCGCCGCCCCCGCCCGAGTTCGCGTCACCGCCCCCGGTGCCCCCCACCGCGCCGCCGCCACCGCCGCCACCGTCGCCGCCGTCCCCGGCACCACCGGCTCCGGCGCCGCCTCCGTCCGCGTCGTTGGCCCCGGGGGGCGGGGGGCTCGACGACACGGGCGCCGGCGGGGGCGAACCGGGGGCGGGCTCGGACGAGCCGGGTGCGGGCGCGCCGGGGGCCGGGGCGGGGGCCGCACCGCCGCCGGCCGGGGTCCCCCCACCGCCGCCCGACCCGCCCCCGGCGGGGGCCGCGGGGGCCCGGCCGGCGTCGCCGCCGCCCGACCCCGTGGCCCCGCCCCGAACGGGGGCGGGATCCGCCGCGGCCGGGTCGGGGACGAGGGAGGTCGTGGTGGGGCCCGCCGACGGCAGGTCCGAGGTCGACACGCTCATCCCGCCCACACCGCTGCTCACGGCCGGCACCGGGGAGGTCCAGAACACCGCCGCCAGCACCACGCCGGTGGCCGCCAGCGCCCCTCCGACGCCGACCAGCAGCCCGACCGGCAGCCGGCTGCGGCCCGCGGGCTCGGGGTCGTAGTCCCAGTCCGCCGCGCCGGTGGCCGGCGCCGGGATCCCGGGCCGCGGCGGGGGCCCGGCCGTCGCCCATCCGCCCGTGGCGCCGATCGGGCCCGTGGAGCCGATCGGGCCGGTCGGGGGGCCGGCAGCGGGCGGGCCGATCGCCACGGTGGCGCCGATCAGCGCGGGCATGGAGCCCGAGCCGGAGTCGCTCGACGGGTCCGCGGGCGGGACCGGGGGCACGAGCCCCTCGCCGGTCGAGGTGATCGGCCCGTCCGGGACCGGCGCGAGCGCCACCGCCGGCCAGGACGCGGTGGGGCGCGGGGAGACGGCAAGTGCCGCCCCCTTCGCGATGGCGTTCTTCGGGTCGGTGTCGACGGCGACCGGTCGGCCGAGCTCCTGTGACACCAGCTGCCCGACGAGCGGAACGCGGGAGGACCCCCCGACGAGCAGCACGGCGTCGAGCCCCGCGGGCTGCAACCCGGCCGAGGCGACGGCCCGACGCAGCGCCTCGACGGTCTCCTCGACCCGGTCCCGGATCGCCTCCTCGAACTCGCTGCGGTGCAGCCGGACCGCGCCGCGGTGCCCGGGCAGCAGCACCGGGATCGACGCCTCGGTGTCGGCCGACAGCGCCTCCTTGGCCTCGGTGCACTCGCGCCGCAGCCGTGCGACGGCCGCGAGCACGGCCGGGTCGGCGTCGTCGAGGCCCTCGAACGCGTCGGGCACACCGGTCACGACGTGGTCGAACACCACCTGGTCGAAGTCCACCCCGCCGAGCCGCTCGATCCCCTCGGGCCGGCCCTGCAGGGTGAAGTGGGAGCGGTCGGTCTTGCGGACCACGGCGGCGTCGAAGGTGCCGCCGCCCAGGTCGTAGACGGCGATGGTGGAGCCCGCGGCCACCCGCTCGCCCGCGGCGTAGTGCAGGGCGGCGGCCTGTGGCTCGGCCAGGAAGGTCACGGCGAGCCCCTGCTCGTCCAGCGCCTCCGCCATCAGCTCGAGCTTGTGCCCGCCCCAGGACGCGGGGTGGGTGACGGCGATGCGCTCCGCGGGGCCGCCCTCCCGGTCGGCGACCTGGTCGACGATCCAGCGGACCAGCCGGGCACACAGCTCCTCGGGCGCCCAGGCCCGGCCCCCGACCACCACGGGCGTCGAGTCCCCGACCCGGCGCTTGAACTCGCGGACCACCCGGTCCGGGTCGGTGACCGCGCGGCGCTCGGCGGCGTCGCCGACCAGCACCTCGCCGTCCGGCCCGACGAACAGCACCGAGGGGACGTCCGTGCGTCGGCCCGAGAGCGAGACCATCTCCGGTGCGACCCACTGCTCGCCCACCGGCCGGCACACGGCCGCCGCGCTGTATGTCGTCCCCAGGTCGATGCCGAGCTGGTAGCCCATCGTCGTTCCCCCCGCCGAACCGGCAGCTCTGCCTCCGGCACGCCCCCGCGCGCCTGTGACGCCATCGCGCCGCGGAGCCGCGGCGTTATCGTCCCCGACCCCTGCCTGACACGATCGAGTGACATCGAGGGGTGCCGGGCCCCGCACCCCCTAACGGCCCCCGGCCCCCGATCCCCTATGCCACCCAGTGGGGAACCGTGCCCGATCCCCGATGGCGGGGCCGCCCCGCCCTCCTACCTTTCGGATCAACGCCAGCCGGGGTCGCCCGGGGCGACACCGACACACCCGACCCACGGAGACGATCCCCATGACGCTGCTCGAGTTCCTCCTCAAGCTCATCGGCAACGACGAGGAGTCCCTCGACCTCCAGGAGGACTTCCGCGAGGACCCGTACGGCACCCTCCGCGACGCCGGCCTCGAGGACCTGACCGCCGAGGACGTGCACGACGCCCTCGTGCTGATCCAGGACAACGACACCGCGTCCTTCGACCGGAACTACGACACGGGCAGCAACCACCTGGTCGCGGCCGCCGCGGCCCCGCGCCACGACGGCGGTCACCACGACGGCGGGCACCACGACGGCGGGCACGACGAGGGCGACCACGACGGCCACAAGGGCGCGGTCGAGTACATCAACAAGTACGTCACCAACAACTACGTCGACGACCGCGACACCATCGTCGACAACTCCGTGAACCAGAAGATCGACACGGACGGCGGCGACTTCCGCCAGGACATCGACATCGACGCCGTCACCGCCTCGGGCGAGGGCGCGGTCGCCGCCGGCGGCGACATCGAGGACTCGGTCGTCACCACGGGCGACGACAACATCGTCGGCGACGACAACAACGTGGTCGAGGGCGACGGCAACACCACGGCGTTCGGCTCGGGCAACGCCAACAGCGCCTCCTTCGAGGACGTCTCCGTGGACGAGGGCGGCGCCCTCTCGGTCGGCGGCAACGCGACCGGCGACTACGACGTCTCCGACTCGTACAACTCGGTGAGCAACGAGACCAACACCGACATCGACATCGAGGACTCGTACAACGAGACCACCGACGTGTCGTTCGAGTCGCACTCGGACTCCTACTCCGAGACCAACACCGACATCGACACCGAGACCAACGTGCTCAGCGGCAACGAGGTCGACGTCGACGCCTGATCTCCGCTCCCCCTTCCACCGACCTTCACCAACGTCACGGAGACCACAGACATGGCTTCCCCCCAGACCCTCATCGAACTGCTGCTGAGCCTGCTCAAGGACCCGGAGGCCGCGGAGGCCTTCAAGGCCGACCCCGCCGCCTACATCGAGGGCTGCGGCCTCACCGAGTTCACCGCCGAGGACGTGCACGACGCCGTGCTCCTCATCCAGGACAACGACGACTCGGACTTCGAGCGGAACCACGACACCGGTGGCAACCACCACCACACCCCGCCGCCGCCCCCGCACAAGGAGCCGCACGAGTCCGACCACGAGCACGCCGTCAAGTACCTCAACACGTACGTCACCAACAACTGGACCGACGACCGCGACACCATCGTCGACAACTCGATCAACCAGCACATCGACACGGACGGCGGGGACTTCCGCCAGGAGATCGACATCGACGCGGTGACCGCGTCCGGTGACGGGGCCGTGGCGGCCGGCGGCGACATCGAGGACTCGACGGTCACCACCGGGAACGGCAACGTCGTGGGCGACGGCAACGACGTGGTCGACGGCGACGGCAACACCACCGCGTTCGGCTCCGGCGACGCCAACAGCGCCTCCTTCGAGGACGTCTCGGTCGACGAGGGCGGCGCCCTCTCGGTCGGCGGCAACTCCAGCGGGAGCTACGACGTCGACAACTCGGGCAACGAGTACTCGACCGAGACCAACACCTCGACGTCGATCGACGACTCCTACAACGACGACTTCTCGTTCGAGTCGAGCGTGTCCGACGAGGACACCACGATCAGCGACACCGACGTCGACACCGAGACCAACATCGGCAGCGGCAACGAGGTGGACGTGCACGTCTGATCCGCCCCTCGCGCGATCCGGAGGCCCTGTCACCCCGCCCGGGGTGACGGGGCCTTCGTCGTGGCCGCGATCGGGTAGGCAGAATGTGACGGGCAGGTGTCCCGACGGTCGGGACCGGGGAGGACGACGATTCGGTGGCGGTACCGGCAGCGGTCCAGCTGGTCGACCTGGCGCTCAAGGCCACGACGGCCTACGAGCGTCCGGATCTCTCCGTCCGGCTGCAGGCGACCCGGGCCCGGCTGGCCGACCCGAACGTGCGGGTGTTGATCGTCGGGGAGTTCAAGCAGGGCAAGAGCCAGCTGGTGAACGCGCTGGTCAACGCCCCGGTCTGCCCGGTCGACGACGACATCGCCACCGCCGTGCCCACGGAGGTCCGCTTCGGCGAGACCACCACCGTCACGCTGGTGAAGGTGCCGCCGGGCGCGGCGGAGGGCACCGAGCCCGTCGAGGAACGGACCGTGGTCGAGTCCTCCCGGCTCGCCGACTTCGTCTCCGAGGCGGGCAACCCCGAGAACCGCGCCGGCCTGCACCACGCCGAGGTGACGCTGCCCCGCAAGCTGCTCCAGAGCGGCCTGGTGCTCGTCGACACGCCGGGGGTCGGGGGGCTGGGCTCCGCCCACGGCGCCGCGACGATGGCCGCCCTGCCGACCGCCGACGCCGTCGTCCTGGTCTCCGACGCCGCGCAGGAGTACACCGCGCCCGAGATCGACTTCCTGCGCTCGGCGATGGGCCTGTGCCCCAACGTCGGGTGCGTGGTCACCAAGACCGACCTGTACCCGCACTGGCGCAAGATCGTCGAGCTCGACAAGGGCCACCTGGAGAAGGTGGGCGTGGAGGCGGAGATCTACCCGGTCTCCTCGGCGCTGCGGCTCGCGGGTGCCGAGACCGGCGACGCCGAGCTGATGAGCGAGTCCGGGTTCGCACCGCTGGTCGGGTTCCTGCTGCGCAAGGTCGTCGCCCGGGCGGACGACCTGGACCGCCGCTCGACCAGCCAGGACGTCCGGGCCGTCGCCGAGCAGCTCTCCGCGCAGTTCACCGCCGAGCTCGCCGCCCTCGAGGATCCGGGCGGGGCCGAGGCGCTCGTCCAGGAGCTGACCCGGGCCAAGGCGCGGGCGGACGACCTGCGGCAGCGCTCGGCACGCTGGCAGATCACGCTCAACGACGGCGTCGCCGACCTGATCTCCGACATCGAGTACGACCTACGGGACCGGCTCCGCGCGGTCACCCGGGAGGCCGAGCAGCTGCTCGACGACGCCGACCCCGCCGACATCTGGGACCAGTTCGCCCACTGGTTCCACCAACAGGTGAGCCAGGCGACCTCGGCCAACTACGTGTGGACCGCGCAGCGCGCCCGCTGGCTCGCCGAGCAGGTCTCCGAGCACTTCGCCGAAGGTGCCGACGCGGCGATCCCGGAGATCCAGATCGACGGCAGCCGCCTGGGCGGCTCGGTCCAGGCGCTCGAGCAGCCGGAGGGCGAGAAGTTCGGCATCGGCCAGAAGCTGTTCGTCGGCATGCGCGGGGGCTACGGCGGCCTGCTGATGATCGGCCTCGCGACGAGCTTCGCCGGCCTCGCCCTGCTCAACCCGTTCTCGATCGCCGCCGGCCTGCTGTTCGGCGGCAAGACCGTGCGCGACGAGCGCAAGCGGCTGCGCGAGCGGCGCCGGTCGGAGGCGAAGAGTGCCGTGCGCCGGCACATCGACGAGGTCACCTTCCAGGTCGGCAAGGACTCGCGGGACACGCTGCGCCGCGCCCAGCGGCAGCTGCGGGACCACTTCACCGTGCTGGCCGAGGAGCTGTCGGTGTCGCTCGCGACGTCGGTGTCGGCGGCCCAGAGCGCGGTGAGCACGGACGCGTCGCAGCGGAAGAAGCGGATCGAGGACCTCAAGGCCGAGATCGCGCGGGTCGAGTCCCTCGCGAAGCGGGCCCGGGCGCTGGTGGACGAGAAGTGACCGATCACCCGACGACCCGGACGGTGGCCCGACCGGTGGGCCTGGGCGCCGAGGTCCGGACCCTGCTCCGCCGCGCGATCGACGTCTACGCCGACAGCCCGCAGGCCGTCGGCTGGCTGCGCCACCACCTCGGCCGGTTCGAGGAGCCGCTGCGCGTCGCGATCGCCGGCAAGGTCAAGGCGGGCAAGTCGACGCTGCTCAACGCGCTGGTCGGCGAGGAGATCGCGCCGACGGACGCGGGGGAGTGCACCCGGGTCGTCACCTGGTACCAGGACGCGCCGGCGCCGCGGGTGCAGCTGTTCCCGCGCGCCGGCGCCCCGCGGCAGCTCACGATCGCCCGGTCCCGCGGCGCCCTGCAGCTCGACCTCGGCGGGCTGCCGGCCGACCAGGTGGACCGGCTCGTCGTCGACTGGCCGTCGCAGTACCTGCGGACGACCACGCTCGTCGACACCCCCGGCATCGCGTCGCTGTCGGCCGACACCGCCGCCCGGGCGGGCGCCTTCCTCGCCCCGGACGACTCGCCCTCCCAGGCCGACGCCGTCGTCTACCTGATGCGCCACCTGCACAGCACGGACGTGCGGTTCCTCGAGTCCTTCCTGGACCGCGGGGTCGCTCGGGCGACCCCGGTCAACACGATCGCGGTGCTGTCCCGGGCGGACGAGATCGGCGTCGGCCGGCTCGACGCGCTCAGCTCGGCCCGCCGCATCGCCCGCCGCTACCGGTCCGACACGAAGATCCGCGGGCTCTGCCAGACCGTCGTGGCCGTGGCCGGGCTGCTCGCCCAGACCGGCCGCACCATGCGCCAGGACGAGTACGCGGCGCTCGCCGCCCTCGCCGGCATGCCGCGCGCCGACCTCGACGCCCTGCTGCTCTCGGCGGACCGCTTCGCCAACCGGGAGGTGGAGGGGGCGCCGGCGACGGAGGTGCGGGCGCGGCTGGTGGAGCGGTTCGGGCTCTTCGGCGTCCGGCTCGGCACCACCTTGGTCCGCCAGGGCACGACCGACCCGTCGGCGCTGGCCGCGGAGCTGGTGCGGCGCAGCGGGCTGGAGGACCTGCGCTCGGTGCTCGCCACACAGTTCGCCGAGCGCCGCGAGCTGCTCAAGGCGCGGTCGGCGCTGCTCGCCGTCGAGCTGGTGCTGCAGCGCGAGCCGCGGCCGGCCGCGCAGCCGCTCGCCGCCGAGATGGAGCGGATCCTGGCCGGCGCCCACGAGTTCGTCGAGCTGCGGATGCTGTCCGCGCTGCGGGCCGGCGCGGTGACCTTCCCCGCCGACGCGCTGCCCGACGCCGAGCGCCTGCTGGGCGGCGACGGCAGCGGCGTCGCCGCCCGGCTCGGCCTCGACCCCGCGGCGGGGCCGGACGAGCTGCGCGCGGCCGCGCTCGACGCGGTCGTCCGCTGGCAGCGGCGGGCGGAGAGCCCGCTCGCGAGCCGGGCGACGGCCGACGCCGCCCGGGTCGTGGTGCGCAGCTGCGAGGGGATGCTGGCGCGGCTGCACTGAACAGCACCCGACCCGACCGCCGCCGGGTTCGCTACCCGACGATCCGCTTGAGCTGTGCGAACAGCTCGCCGCGACTCGTCGAGCCCAGCCGCTGGCGCATCCGCGCCACGTGGTGCTCCACGGTCTTGGCCGAGATGAACAGCTTCTCGCCGATCTGCTTGTAGGTCAGGCCCTCCAGCACCAGGGCGGCGACCTCGCGCTCGCGGTCGGAGAGCGGGCCGTCCGCGGGATCCTCCTCGGCGGCCGCGCGGGCCGCCTCCGGCGCCGGGTCGGGCGTCGACGACGTCCGTGCCGGCGCCGGCTGCCCCTGCTGGCCCTGCAGTGCGCGGGCGCACGTCAACAGGGTGCTCATCGCCCGGCGGTCGTCGGTACGGATCGCGGCCTGGCCGGCCAGTTTGCCGCCGTCCCAGGACAGGCCGACGGCGTGCAGGCCCCGGGCGGCGGCCTCGACCGCCACGGCGTCGACCCGGGAGTCGAGCAGCGCCACCCAGTGCGGCGCCGCGACCGCCATCGCCTCGGCGAAGCGGCTGCCGCACGCCGATCCCTGCAGGGCCGCCGCGTGCGCCGCGGCCTCCTCGCGGTCCTCGGCCAGGATCGCCGTGTGCAGCCGGGCCCAGTGCAACGGCGCGGCCCACAGCGGCGGGCTGCCGAGCCGGTCGAGCAGGGCCTCCGCCTCGTCGAGGTGCGGGCGGACCCAGCTCGGCTCGCGCAGCCGGGTCGCGGCGATCGCCAGCTCCCCCAAGGGCTGCAGCACGAAGAGGTCCACGGGATGGCGCACGATCGCCTCGCGGGCCCGGCCCCAGAGCGGCATGAGCGTGGCGAGGTCGCCGGCGCGCCGGGCCAGGGCGACCTCCAGGGCCGAGGCGAGCAGCTCGTCCCGGGGCTCCAGCGGACCCGTGCCCACCGCGTCGAGATGGGTGCGGGCGGACCCGAAGGCGCCGCGGTTCAGCGCGATCCAGCCGAGCAGGAGCCGGTGGCGGGCGGCGGCCGCGGGTCCACCCAGCCGGACGGCGACGGCCCGGTCCAGGAGCGAGCGGGCGACCTCCAGCTCTCCGGTCTGCACCGCCACCAGGGCGGCCAGGGCGGCCGGGGTGTCCGGCAGCAACGCGGCCCGGGTGGACGACTCGAGCAGTGCGGCGGCCCGGGCGAGCTGGGAGAGCGCGCGGGTCGGCGAACCGGTGACCGAGTCGAACACGCCCTGCGCGGTGAGTTCCTCGGCGCCCGCGAGCAGGGTCGGGGGCCGGGCCGGACCACCGGTGGGTGCGCTCCCGCCGAAGCCGGGCGGAGCACCGAGCACCGCACCGGCCGAGGCCGGGGCACCACCCGGGACCGGGGGCGACGGCGGGGCGGGCATCGGGGCCGTGGTGTGCAGTGCCGCCCGGGCCTCCTCGAGCGCCCCCGTGCCGACGAGCGCGGGGACCGCGAGGGCCGTCGGCGCGCCCGCCCCCGCCATCCAGCGGTACAGCTCCGCGCTGCGGGCGAGCATGCCGCGGTGAGCGAGGACCGCGGCCGCGACCGTCCCGGCGCGCAGGGCGTCGTCGACGTCGACCCGGTCCAGCGAGGACAGGACCTGGTCGGCCTCGGCGAGGGCGTCGTCGAGCCGGCCGGCGCGGATCGCGGCCTCGGCGCGGCGCGCGGCGAGCGGCAGGGCGGGTGCCCCGGCCGCGACGGCGGCGGCGTAGAAGGGCCCGGCGTCCTCGTCGCCGCCGGTGCGGGCGAGCTCGTCGCCGGCGGCGGTGAAGACCTCGGCGGAGCGGGTGCCGGTCGCGCCGGTGCCGAGCATGCCGCGGGCCGCGGTGAGCACGCTCCCGCCGCGGTCCAGCTCGATCTCGGCGAGGGTGCGGCGGATCTCGAGCCGGCGGGCCTCGGGGGTCGCGCGCAGGATCGCGGTGGCCACGAGCGGGGCGGGGCCGCCGGTGGGGGTGAGGACGGCCGCGGCCCGGGCCTCCTCCACGAGCTCGTCGACCTCGTCGATCCCGCCGCCGGCGGAGTCGAGCAGGCCGAGCAGGGGAACCAGCACCTCGGCGTCGAGCGGGGCACCCAGGGCGACGGCGACGGCGAGCTCGCGCACACGGGCGTCGAGCGCCCACAGCCGGTGTCCGAGCTGGTCGAGCAGGCCGGTCGGTACCGGCACCCGCAGGGAGCCGGGCGGGGCGCCGCGCACCAGCCGGGAGCGGTGCTGCGGGCCGATCCGCTCGACGATCTCGGCGAGCATCCGGTCGACCAGCGCGGGCTGGCCCGCGGTCCGTGTGTGGACGTGCTCCACCAGCGGCTCCGCCGCCGGACCGCCCAGCAGCCGGGCGGCGCGCGCCGCCACGCCGGTGGGGTCGAGCGTGCCGAGGACCAGCGGGGGCCGGTGGGTGCTCAGGGCGGCTCCCAGCGCGGCCAGCCGCGGGCCGCGGGGCCACGGCCGGCGGGCCACGACCAGCCGGGCGCCGGGCCGGGCCGCCCGCTCGCACAGCGCGTCGAGCACCGGTGCGGGGAGCTCGTGCGCGTCGTCGACGACGAGCGGCCCCTCCTCGTGTCCATCCCGGACCGAGTCGGTGACCGAGGTGGACCAGGCCGCGGCGACGGCGCGCAACGTCGTGGACTTGCCGGCCCCCGCGGGCCCGACGACGTCGCAGACGAGACCGGCGCCGGGATCCGCGGCGATCGCGCGGACCAGCCTGCGCGCCGCCGGTGATCCGGCCAGTGCCTCTCCCGGGTCCGGTTCGGACACCGATCCACCCCCTTCCGGCCCCCACCGTGCGACTTTCGAGCGTATCGATCCGCGTCGGCGCAGCGTTCCGCCGCCGCATCGGGGCAGCCATGACCCCCCCAATCGGGTGAGGCTGGTTCTCAGCTTCGTGCCGGACGAGACGGGCCCGCGCCCACTGCCGGCGTCCGCGCCCGGACTGCTGTGCGACCGGGTCGTGGAGGCGGCACCGGGGTCGGGCCAGGGGCGACTGATCGGTGTGGTCGTCCGCCGCGGTCTCGGCGCCGGCCGAC